>NZ_LOVS01000081.1:0-1050 GCF_001523835.1 Burkholderia sp. ABCPW 14
TCGATCACAGCTCGGTGTCGGATGGTTTGCGCAAAGCTACACCCGGACCGCGCCATCAGTCGACGATCTGCTCGCTACATCGTCGACGAGCCGGCATCAGCGTATCCATATCGAAATGCCCAGTGAATGTCGTTTGCGACGTTGCGCGCGCCGAGTATAAGCATCAACCATCTGCCCGCATGCAGTCGGCAGTTTTCGAGCTGATGTTCAGGAACAACGCGATCTTCGCTTCGTCGAGCGGTGGGACGATGCGACCCGCACACGCCCGACCGCCGTCACGATATGCTCCAGACGGTCACGAACACGTGGGCTTTGAACGCGACGCCGTCGTCGCGACCAAGAATCGGCACGGTCTGTCCGGCGAAGTCGGCGAACAGCTTCTCGCCGGCGCGGTGTTGCTGGCGCATCGAGCGCTTCAGCGCCGCGGCCCAGTCCTTGTATCGCTGCCAGAACTGCGTATAGCGTAGGTGCGTTGGCTGGAGTGGACTTCGACGTACTCCTTCCCAGAGCAACTGTAGCGTCACGCCCTTGCGGCGCAGGTCGCGGTGCATCGCCGCGTAATCCGGTTCGACCCGCCGGGTCGGAGCCGCTGCTTCCGCCTGCAGGTCCAACCTGATCTCGAGCTCGTCGTCGGCCAACGGTTCAACAGCAGCCCAGTCAAGCCCCGCCGCGCTGGCGCGGGCGGCGTACGCCGAGATGGCGCCGACGCTGATGCCGATCGCGCGGCTGATTTGGCGGTGCGACAGGCCGCACGCCCACTTCAGCCGCAATACTTCCTTCAGTTTGCGCATGCTCATCCGATGTGCCGGCATCCACCTGTCCCCTAAAAAGAGATAAGGCTAACGCCCGTCGTTGATCACATGCGCAACACCACCGCCGAGCCGGAGCGGCCATCCCGTTTCGGTCGCGTGATCTGAACCGCTCCGGATTTGGTGGAGGCTCGAACTCTTGAGAGAATGGAGCCATGAGCAAGAAGCCAAGCAAGTTTTCCCCGGAAGTCCGGGAGCGCGCAGTCCGTCTGGTACGAGAGCAGCGTAGCGAGCATCCGTC
>NZ_LOVS01000082.1:0-93959 GCF_001523835.1 Burkholderia sp. ABCPW 14
CGCGCGCTTGCTCGCGCGGAAGGTCGGCGACTCAGTGCGCGATTCGTGGTCCGGGTAAAAAACGTCCTCCGACAGCGTGCGGCGCGTCTCGTGAGTTTTCGCAGTCGTCATAGTCCGCGCTCGCACAATGCGCGCTCTTCAGCGCGGCGTTTCACCAGGCCGGGCAGCACGCGGCCGCCGGCCGTCACCCATTGCGGGCGCCGGTTGTCCGCCTCGTTCATCACGCGGCACGCGCCCTTCCAATCACCGGCGTTGAACCGCTTCGCCGTCGTGCTGCCGCAGTACGCCGCCGGCCCGACGTTGTAGGCGAAGCTCACCGCCGCGGCGAGCTGGTACGTGTGCCCTTTCAGCCCCGGCGTGCACTTCAGCACCGGCTCGGCATGCTCGATCAGCCGTTGCTCCAGGCGCGCTCGGCACTCGTCGGGGGTGAAGCGCTGGCCGGCGTGCACGTCTTTCGTGTCGCCGTTGCACGCCGTGATGATCCCGATCGGGTCCGGTCGCGCGACAAGTTCGAGCCCCTCGAACTTCGGGACCATGGAAAAAAGAAGGGCTGCCGCAGCAGCCCCCACAACACCCGCCAGTGTCTTCTTCGGTACGTTAGCCATCGAGCAATGCCCTCTTCCCTTTGTTCTTGATCAGGTAGTACGCCTGCAGCCCGATGTACGCGATCGTCGCGACGGCTACCCACCAGTTGATGTCGTGGCTGGTCAGCCACAGCCAGAAATTGCTTCCCACCGCCGGCGCCGCCTTCGCTGCGCTTACCGCGAGATCGTTCTTCATCAAGTCCCCGAAATGAAAAAGCCGCCCGAAGGCGGCCAGTTGCTAATCCCAAATCTTTCTGGCCCGTTCTGGGCATCTACCAACTGAGGTAATCCATGAAAACGAATCTGGCTTGGTGTTATGACCGGGGTATTGCACGGAATAATCCACGCGCAGAGCCCCCGCCTTTCCTTTTCAGCGTGATATTCTTTCGCGCGACGCACAAATGGAGACGAGGATAGTGAACCAGTTCCAATGTTGCATCTGCGGTCGCAATAATTCCGAGATAAATCAGGCGCATCGTGAATTGATGCTATGCGCGCAGTGCGGTAGCAACGCGCGCTTCAGGGGGCTGATGCTCGGCGTAATGCGCTATGCCTTCAACGAAGAGTCTAAGCCTCTGATCAAGCAGAGCGATCGCCGGAGTATCACGGCGATTGGGATATCTGACAGCGAAATCTACGCCTGGCCGTTGGCGGCGAAACTCTCATACGCAAATACCTACTACCACACCGAGCCGCAGCTCGATATATGCGACCTGAGATCGATCGACCAATATTCAAACATCGACCTGATCATTTGCTCCGATGTGATTGAGCACACCCCGCTGGCGCCGCGCAAGGTCCTTGAGAACATGCGCCGGATGTTGCGACCCGGTGGCATCCTTATTTTGTCAGCGCCGACTTACCACCTGCCAGAAACGATTGAGTGGTATCCCGATGCCGCCAGCCTTGAAGTCAAGGATTGCGGCGGCCGGCACGAGGTGCGCTGGTCCGATACGTCAGGTGCCAAGCACGTCGATTTCCGTCCGTGCTTCCACGGTGGCCCTGGCAGCACGCTGGAAATGCGCCTTATCGCGCATCAGGATCTGATACAGGCTGGCATGGACGCAGGATTCGAGGTAGAGACACTCGAATTTTCACCGGAGATAGGCTACGTCTGGCCCATCGTCCCCGAATACCCCGGCATCGCCGCCCCGATGGATGGCCGCGTCTTAGTGCTGAGAAGGCCGCACGAAACTCCGGTCAAAGGGCGCGGTTATCCACGATGAAGCGCGGAGCGTAGGTCAGCGCTTGCGACGGGCTGCAGTGAATTCAAAATGATGGCGCAGAGAAGGTAGCGCCGTCATATTTCCAACCCTGCTTCGGCTGAGTGGTCGAGCTCGAAATATCTACGAGCGCGCCCACAATAGCCGGAACAAACCTTTCCGAAATTGGTATTTCGTTGCTGTCGTCGTCCGTCAACGGACCAATAATTTCCGCTACCGTGCCTGAGCTAATGCGCGCGTAAGTCTTCATTTAAGCGAACTCCTCGATAATTGCGACGCCAGCGTAGCCAGCGCCACCTGCAGCCAGCGCCGCGCCCGCGTTGCTACCACCCCCGCTACCGCCTGCGCCATATCCGCCCCCCGCTGTCCCAGCTACGCTGGTAGCAGTCGAGATGATTGCCCCCAATGCGCCACCGGAATATTGAGTGCCGCCACCATTTCCGCTCAAGACCATGCCTGAGTTTGGCCACATTGCGGGGGCGCCCGGGCCACCCGCCCCATTGTAGACATTGCCGCCAGTACCGGTCCCGCCGGCTCCCCCTCCCTGTCCGCTTGGATATGCGACATTTGTTGACCAATTTCCACCCGAGCCACCAGTAGCAGAAAGCAGCGCCCCAAACGACGAGGTTCCACCGTTATTGCCCGTCGCCCCTGTATTGGACGGGCCACCGGTACCCACGGTTATGGCAGTTCCCGAGGTCGGGCCCATCAGGCTTACGGCAATACCTCCGGCGCCACCGCCGCCTCCAGTTGCAGCGCTGCCCGACGAGGAGGCGCCAGCCGGGCCACCAGAAGCGCCACCACCAACAACTGTCACCCGCTGGCGCGTGGTCAATGCCTGCGCACTAAACGTCGTCGCTCCCGTAGTCGTTGCTGCGCCGCCATTCACCGACACATACTGCGCGCCGCCAACGTTGGTGTAGACACTCGTTCTCAGCAATCTACCGGTTGCCTGGCCCAGCTGCAGCGCATGGTTGCTCTGCGTGGCAGCGGCGACTTGTTGTGCCCCACCCGCGCACTCCGTCAGGATCCATGCGCCATTTCCGGAGTTGACCGTCGATGCGACGACGTACTGGAAGCACGCGACGCCCTTGACGACCAGCTCGCCACCTTGAAGTGGCTGCAGAGCGAGTCCGTAGATCGGCTTAACGCCGAGGCCATCCACGTTCAGCGTCGACGCACCCGTGTTGGCGTTCGCGATGCTCACGTCAATGACGAGGCCGGAGGCGGTCGGGTAGGCAGGGAACGCAGCCAGGTTAGCAACCGCATACGTGTTCGCCGTGCCGGTGTCGGCAAGGACGGGATTCTGGCGGGCCGAGATGGCCACGGCCGTGGCAAGGTTCGACAAGAGTGTTGCCGTCGTGCCGTCATCCGTCGCGTTCTGGCCGGTTTGGTTGACGATGAACTGGGCGACTACCGCGGCCATGATGCTCGACTGGCGCCAGACCTTGTTGAGCTGATCCGACTGCGCGGTTCCGGATTGGAAGCCATTCAGGTCGGCCATCAGGTCACCGCCAGATTCACGCTCGCAGGCGTGCAAGACGCCGCTTCGTTGAACTGCAGCCCGTAGTCGGGCGTGCCGGCACCGCGCGGCCCGCTCAACGTCAGCCCGGACAGCTTGAAAGTCACGCCGCCGCCGACGCCGTTCGCCGCGGTAAGCGCGTCGCCCCACTCCACGCTGCCGGACAGGCCGCCGCCGATCTGTACGCCGTTGATGTAGTCCGATACCGCTTGCTGGATCTGCTGGCCGGTCTGTGTCGTGTAACCTGCGAGCGCCTTGAGGGTGACGGTTGCCGTGATCGGCGCGGCCGTCGGCCGGAAGAACTTGATAGTGATCGGCCGGCCGTAGACGTCCGTCACCACGACAGCGGTTGTGCCGTACGTCGGCGATCCAGGCGTCTTTTTGACAGCGATCGCGTTCGCGATCGCAGTTGCGTCGCCGCCTTCGATGACGAGCGAGATCGAGTGCCGAGGAAGGCCGTTTGCATCGGTCGCGTCAGTGTCGTTCTCGTATGGGACGTAGCGCGTGACGTCTGCAACGTTCGCCACCGCGCCGATGATCCCGTCGAGCACCGTCAGAGACGGGAGCGCCGTCGAAACCGTCTGGCGCTGACGCAACGCTGCGTCGGATTCGACCGGCGCGCCCGCAGCCGCGTCCGCCGGATTCGTCACCGTCTGCCAGCCGAACGCTGGCGTCGCGATCTGGTTGATCGTGCCGGCGCGCGCCGCGACGGCGCCGATCGTCGCGCACGTCGCCGTGACGGTGATCGTGCCGCTCGGCGGGATCGTCACGGTCGCCGGCAGCAGCCATTTCACGTCGTTGGCGTCCTTCGCCGCCCCGTTCGTGATCGTCGCGCCGGCCTGGCCGACGAGCACCAGGTCAGCGCTCGAGTACGATGCGACCTTCCGCGCGATGCCGTTGATCTTCACGTTGCTCGACAGCGCCGCGCCCTGCGCTGTGGCGGGGCTGAATGACTGGTAGATAGCGATCGCGACCGAGTTCACGTCGTTGATCGCCTTGGCGAACATGCCGAGCAGCTGACCGTCCTGGCTGTCCGGCTCCAGATACGTATCCGCGCCGTAGATTGCCCGGAACTGGTCCTGCAGGAACGAGAACACGTCGGCGTACGTCGGCGCCGTGATGCCGTTCGCGTCGATGGTGGGTGCGTGGGTCGTGAGAGTCACAATGTCGCCTGTACCGTGGTGGTGCCGTAGATAGTGTTGATCGTCGCGGCGACCGTGAGCGTGCGTGTCTCCGGGTCAACCGAGCTCGAGTAGCTCGCGATCTCGGTCACGCCCTGCGTGCCGAGGATGCGCTGGCGGATCGCTGCGTCGTAGGTGCCACCGGTGTACTTCCCGAGCACGTCGGTCGCCCACGGCATGCCCGCCGTCGTATCGATGAACCATTCACCGCGCAGCAGGCGCAGGCGCGTCAGAACGGCCTGCGCTACCGTCTCCGGCGTGTTCACGAGGAAGTCGGCCGCTCCTCCGCCGAAAACGTAGTCGCGTGCGGCGTCCAATCGTCGGTATCGCATTCGTACCCCAAAAACGATAGTAACGTTTGACGTTATTAACGCATTGCGTTACTATCAATCCATGATTACATCGTTCAACTGCCGTGACACTGAGGCGCTGTTCAATGGCACGCGGGTCGCCCGCTTCGTCAATTTCGAACGCGTCGCAATTCGCAAGCTCCAGCAGTTGCACGCTGCGACCGATCTGGACTTCCTCCGCATCCCGCCGAACAATCGGCTCGAAGCGCTGAAGGGGGACCGGCAAGGCCAATTCAGCATCCGCATCAACGACCAGTGGCGTATCTGCTTCAAATTCGCCAGCGGCCGCGCCTCTGATGTGGAAATCGTCGACTACCACTGACCAACCCGGAGAAAGTCATGACCCGAGAAGTACCCCTGGCGACGCCCGGTGAAATCCTGGCGCTCGACTGGCTGGAGCCGATGGGCATCAGCCAATACGCCCTCGCGAAAGCGATCAGTGTTCCGGCCCGTCGCATCAACGAAATCGTCAAAGGCGACCGTGCCATTACCGCAGACACTGCTGTGCGCCTCGGCGCGTTCTTCGGGGTGGATCCGCAGAACTGGATGAATCTCCAGACGCACTACGACACCGAACTCGCCAAGGAAAAGATTGGCGACGACGCGCTGCGCGAGATCCGAGAGCACGCGCACACCTGAGCGATCCCGCCCCAGAAACGACAAACCCCGCGCAATGCGGGGTTTTTTATTGGTGCGTCGCCTGCTCAGTTGTGACCCGGCCGGTGTTGCCGGCCTGTGCATCGGGGTGCGTGTGCGTGTCGTCGACGCACTTGACCGACGAAGGTGTGAAGGTGATCGCCGCAAAGCGGAAGAAAGGCGAGGCGCAGACGGTAAAGCTGCGCCACTGGTCGCCGCGGTTGGGCGCTGCATGGAAAGCCCGCGCGGCAGCATCGCCTGCTGCGTCGATCCCGGCAGGCTGGAAGATCGTGCCGACCGAGCCTACCGAGCAGATGATTGCTGTTGGAGTGGGGAAAGGAGACGCCGATTTCTATGGCGAGGCACTGGTAAAAGCCGAGGTGCGCTCCGACTATCAGGCGATGATCGCGGCCGCTCCGGCTCTCGCCAAAGTCGAGGAACCGGCAGTCATCTACCAGATCCTCACCGAGGAAGGCGCGTGGCTAGATGTGTCGCAGAAGGTCTATGAGCGGACGAAGAGCGATCCAGCGCTTACTCGCGTCGTCTATCGCGCACCGCAAGCCGATCGGCCTCGGTATGGACAAGATCGCGGCGATTCGCAAAGTGCTCGACATCATCGGCGCTACTGGCGATGCAGGAACGATCGGCAGACTATGGAGGGAGTTTCGGCAAACCGATCGCTGGAAGCGCTATGCGCCCGACACGCGCAAGGATTACGAGCAATGCGCCGGGCCGCTTCTATTGAGGTTCGAGAACGCGCGCGCTGCGGATATCGAGGCGCCGGACGTCGCGCGCTATCTTCGGATCGAGCGAAGGGATGCGCCGGTGCGCGCGAACCGCGAAATCGCCCTGCTCTCGAATCTCATCGGCTTGGCGATCGAGTTCGGTGAGGCAAAGATGAACCCTTGCCGAGAGGTCCGGCGCAATGAAGAGCAGCCGCGCACCGAAGCGCCGGATCGAGAGGACTTCATCGCGTTCTCGAGCTGGCTTGCAAAGCAGGGAGGTCAGCGTGCAGTGATGGGCATGGCGGCCGAGTATGCCGCGCTCGCCGGCAATCGCAAGATCGAATTCTTGGATCTGAGCTGGCCCCAGGTCGACCTAGAGGCCGGCCATATCCGTGTCAAGCGTGCGAAGCAACGCGGCAAGCGCCGCGGCAAAGTGATCGAGCAGATCGAGATTACGGACCCGCTGCGAGCTCTCCTGGATCGTCTCGCGGCGCTCCGCGGCGACAGGGAATGCCTGTACGTGTTCACGAACCGCTTCGGCACGCACTACACGCGCGACGGCTTCAAAGCATTTTGGGGAAAGCTGATGGCCGAGGCCATCGAGAAACAGGTGATCGCGCGCCGCTTCACTTTCCACGATCTCCGGGCCTACCATGCCACCCAGCACAAGGCGCAGCGCGGCACGTTCCCGACCTGCATTCGAATCCTCAGACTACAGCCAGGGTGTACGACCGCACGAAGATCGTGAAGCGGAAGGCGCTGTAAATTCCATTTTGTGGAATTTCAGCACTGTTCATCCGAACAGCAATCGCGCCAAGCGTTTGATTTTATTGGGGTGGCTGATGGGACTCGAACCCACGACGACAGGAATCACAATCCTGGACTCTACCAACTGAGCTACAGCCACCACTATTTTTTTCTCCGTTTGATTCGCCGCAGCAGGCTCACCAATGAAGAAGCGAGATTATACAAAGGCCGTTTAACTTTGCAAAGCCTTTTTTTCCAAAAATTCTTCCGCACTCGCCAGATACGTGCGCGCCTCGTCGAAGATCGACAGATCGCCGCGCACGAGACGCTTGTTGTCCGACAGCACGCGGCGCCAGCCGCGCGCACCCGCGACGCCGCGATACAGGCCGAGCGCATGCCGGACGATCGCGCCGAGATATGTGCCGCGCGCGAGTTCGGTCGCACAGTATTCGACGAGTTGCGCCTCCACTGCCTCACGCGTCGGCGCCGGCGTGGTTGCGCCGTAGAAGCGCGCGTCGACGTCGGCGAGCACGTACGGGTTGTGATAGGCCTCGCGGCCAAGCATCACGCCGTCGACGTGCCGCAGGTGCTGCTCGACTTCGTCGAGCGTCGTGACGCCGCCGTTGACGACGATCTCGAGCTGAGGAAAGTCCTGCTTCAGCCGATACGCATAGTCGTACTTGAGCGGCGGGATCTCGCGATTCTCTTTCGGCGACAAGCCCTTCAGGATCGCGTTGCGCGCATGCACGATGAACACGTCGCAGCCGGCCGCGGCGACCGTGCCGACGAAATCGCGCACGAATGCGTAGTCCTCGACCGCGTCCACGCCGATCCGATGCTTGACTGTCACCGAAATCGACACCGCGTCGCGCATCGCCTTCACGCAATCGGCGACGAGTTGCGGCTCGTTCATCAGGCACGCGCCGAACGCGCCGCGCTGCACGCGCTCGGACGGACAGCCGCAATTCAGATTGATTTCGTCGTAGCCCCAGCGCTCGCCGAGCTTCGCGGAATGCGCGAGATCCGCGGGCTCGCTGCCGCCGAGTTGCAGCGCGACGGGCGCTTCGTCGGGCGTGAACGCCAGATGGCGCGCGACGTCGCCGTGGAGCAGCGCGCCCGTCGTCACCATCTCTGTGTAGAGCCACGTGTGGCGCGAGATCGTCCGATGAAACGAACGGCAGTGGCGATCGGTCCAGTCCATCATCGGAGCGACGGACACTCGGCGTGGACTGGACGAAGACAAGGCAGACATAGGCGGTACGGAAAAGCGCGGCGGCGCGTGGACAACCGCGCATTTTACCGCAATGCGGCCGACGGGCCGGTTCGCGTGCCGCGCGGCGCGCCGTTCGCGCGTGCCGAATCCCAAACGCGAAAGCCCCGACTGCATGACGCAGCCGGGGCTTTCTTTTGCATCGGATCCTTTGGCACGAGGAGAAGATGCGCTATCAGTATATTCGACGCGTACCACGCGGCACGCCGGTTCTTTGTGACTATTTGTATCGCATTCAAGCGTTTTCGCGAGCACCGATCCAATTGTATGGATCGATGCGAATACCGCCATCAAAGGTGCGTCGACAGCCCTGCGACATCGACGAAGTACCTCCTCGAACCCGATGCCGCGCCCAATCGATTCGCGCCTCGCTCCCGCACGATCCGAGCGTGGATAGCCTGCGCGACCGCGTACGGAAAAAGTCCGTCAAACGACCCCCGCCCCCAGCAGTTCCCGATCGACCGTCGATCGCGCGACGGCGAGCGTCTGCTCGATCACCCTGCGCTCGCTGAGCAGCAGCCCGTCGATATGCACGAGCCGCCAGTCGATCACGACCGCGCCGCCCTGCAGCACCCGGTAATGGGCCTTCTCGCCCGCCCAAACCTGCTCGGTCTTCACTTCGATGTCGTAGCCCTTGTAAGGCTCGCCGAAGTCGCCGATGTCATTGCCTTTCGGTTCCATTTTGTCGCCTCCCCGATCCGGACGGACCATGCGCCGGCGCATACACGGGCAAACCCTGCGCCCGGCGTCTGCCGCCTCCGTCAATCGTACGCTTCAGATAGGTAAGCCTTGCCGTCGTCGGTGATGTCGACCCGGTCGGGGCCGCTCAGATAGACGAGGCCGTCGTTCAGGAGCTCCTCGAGCGGCAGCCGGAAACCCGTCGGCAACGGCCGACCGGCGCCGAACTGGTCGATCCATTTCAGCGCTTCGATCGCTTCGGGACTCAGGATAGGAAACATGGCCCGCCTCCGCCGTCGGTTTGATTGCATCCTAGCACTTTCACAAGTGCCGGGAAGAACGGCGAGGCCGGTGACCGGCCGGCGCGAGAGACCGCTCCGCGCCGGCGAGACGTTCAACGCAACCGCCCGCTCACAGGCGCGCGATCGATACTTCCGTCGACTTCACGAGCGCCACCACCTCGGTGCCGACCTTCAGCTCCAGTTCGTCGATCGAGCGCGTCGTGATGACCGACGTGACGATGCCGAACGGCGTGTCGACGTCGACCTCGGACACGACAGGCCCGCGGATGATCTCTTTCACCTTGCCTCGGAATTGATTGCGTACGTTGATTGCCGTGATGCTCATCGGGTATTCGCTCCGAATGGTTCGTCTGATTGATCGATGCGATCGGTCCGATCGCGTGGCCGCGCCTCGGCGCACGCCCGTCATACCGCCCAGCGCAGCCCGCCCGCCGCCGTCGCTCGACCGCGCATGCCGCCCTGATTCGCCGCGGCCGGCGCCGCATCCGCGCCCGTCAGCACGCGTTGCAGCACGCGATCCTCGAGCGCGGCGAACGCCGCCGACGCTCGCGCGCGCGGCCGGTCGAGCGGCACCGGCTGATCGAACGCGATCCTGCCCGCCTCGATGAGCAGAATCCGGTCGGCGAGCGCGACCGCTTCCTGCACGTCGTGCGTGACGAGCAGCGCGGTGAAGTGATGCTCGCGCCACAGGCGCTCGATCAGCGCATGCATCTCGATGCGCGTGAGCGCATCGAGCGCGCCGAGCGGCTCGTCGAGCAGCAGCAACTGCGGCCGGTGAACGAGCGCCCGCGCGAGCGCGACGCGCTGCCGCTGGCCGCCCGACAGTTGCGCGGGCCAGTCGTTCGCACGCGCGAGCAGCCCGACTTCGTCGAGCACCGCGCGCGCATCGTCCTTCGCACGCCGCCCGAGACCGAGCATCACGTTCTGCAGCACGGTCTTCCACGGCAACAGGCGCGCATCCTGAAACATGATCCGCGTGTCGAGCGCCCCGCCGTCGCCGCGCTTCACGAGCGCGCCGGCGCTCGGCGTCTCGAGCTCCGCGACAAGCCGCAGCAGCGTGGACTTGCCGCAGCCGCTTCGGCCGACGATCGCGACGAAGCTGCCGCGCTCGATCGACAGATCGACGTCGGCGAGCACGGTCCGCTCGCCGTAGCGCTTGCTCACGCGCCGCAGGCGCACCGAAGCGTCTTCGGCGGGCTCGCGAGCGTCGTCGCCGCGCGGCGCGCGGCGCAGTTCGCCGCCCGACGCGAACGGCAGCACGTGCGCGCCGCCGTCGCGCTCGAGCATCGCGGCGTCCTGCGCGTCGCCGTCCGTGGTGCGCGGCTGCGCGAGCTCGGCTTCGAGATCCGCGCCCGCGATCGGGCCGTAGGTGGCGGCCAACGTGGTTCCAGTCATGCCTGGGCTCCCGGTTGATATGCGGGGTGCCAGCGCAGCGTCGCACGCTCGAGCCACTTCGCGAGCACGTCGGCGAGCTTGCCGAGTGCCGCGTACAGCAGGATGCCGACCACCACCACGTCGGTTTGCAAGAATTCGCGCGCGTTCATCGTCATGTAGCCGATGCCCGATTGCGCGGAGATCGTTTCGGCGACGATCAGCATCACCCACATCAGCCCGAGCGCGAACCGCACGCCGACGAGAATCGACGGCAGCGCGCCCGGCAGGATCACGTCGCGATAGAGCGCGAAGCCCTTCACGCCGTAGCTCCTCGCCATCTCGACGAGACCCGCGTCGACCGACCGGATCCCGTGATACGTGTTGATGTAGATCGGAAAGAACACGCCGAGCGCGACGAGGAACAGCTTCGCCTTCTCGTCGATGCCGAACCACAGGATCACGAGCGGGATCATCGCGAGCGCCGGGATGTTGCGGATCATCTGGATCGTCGAATCGAGCGCGACTTCGGCCGTCTTCGAGAGTCCCGTCGCGAGGCCGAGCGCGAGCCCGACGCCGCCGCCGATCGCAAAGCCGACGAGCGCGCGCCACGTGCTGACCTTCACGTTCGCCCACATGTCGCCCGATTCGACGAGCGCCCACGCGGCGCGCACGACGGCGAGCGGCTCGGGCAGCACGCGGTTCGACAGCGCGCCCGAGCGCGCGCCGAGCTCCCACACGAGCACGAGCACGAGCGGCACGAGCCACGGCGCGATCGCGCGCGCGGCCTGGCCGGCGCGGCGGATCGCGAAGCTGGAGCGCGTCGTTGTCATGTCGATGTCCTCCATGCTCAGCTCTGGCTCGCCTTCGGCAGATACTGATTGCCGACGACTTCGCCGAACGGCCCCGACAGCGGCCCCGCGCGGCGCGCGTTGCCGCCGCCCTTGACGAGCGGGAACACGAGCTCGGCGAAGCGGTACGACTCTTCGAGGTGCGGATAGCCGGACAGGATGAACGTCTCGATGCCGAGCGCTGCGTATTCGCGCATCCGCGCGGCGACTTGTTCGGGATTCCCGACGAGTGCCGTGCCCGCGCCGCCGCGCACGAGGCCGACGCCCGCCCACAGGTTCGGATAAATCTCGAGTTCCTGGCGCGAGCCGCGCTTGCCGCCGTGCAGCGCGGCCATCCGGCGCTGTCCTTCGGAATCCATCTTCGCGAACGCCTGCTGCGCGCGCGCGATCGTGTCGTCGTCGAGCCGGCTGATGAGGCGTTCGGCATCGCGCCACGCTTCTTCCTCGGTCTCGCGCACGATCACGTGCAGGCGGATCCCGAACTTGATCTTGCGGCCGCGTTCGGCCGCGCGCGCGCGGATGTCGGCGATCTTCTTCTCGACCGCCGCGGGCGGCTCGCCCCAAGTCAGGTAGGTATCGATGTGATCGGCCGCGATCGCATGCGCGGCGGGCGACGAGCCGCCGAACCACAGCGGCGGATGCGGATGCTGGACGGGCGGATAGAGCAGCTTGCCGCCCTTCGCCTGCAGATGCTCGCCGTCGAATTCGACGCTGCCGTTCTGGTGCGATTCGGCAAGCAACTTGCGCCAGATGTGCAGGAAATCGTCGGTGATCGCGTAGCGCGTGTCGTGATCGGCGAAGAGGCCGTCGCCCTCGAGCTCGGCCGAATCGCCGCCCGTCACGACGTTGATGAGGAGACGCCCGCCGGAGAGCCGGTCGAACGTCGACGCCATCCGCGCGGACAGCCCCGGCGACGACAGCCCCGGCCGGATCGCGACGAGGAACTTCAGCCGCTTGGTCGCCGGAATGAGGCTCGACGCGACGACCCACGCATCCTCGCACGAGCGGCCCGTCGGCAGCAGCACGCCGTCGTAGCCGAGCGTATCGGCCGCGACGGCGACCTGCCGGAAGTAGTCGTAGTCCGCGGCGCGCGCGCCCTCGGCCGTGCCGAGATAGCGGCTGTCGCCGTGCGTGGGGATGAACCAAAACACATTCATGCGATGCTCCTGCCTGACTGATCGTGCAAAAAAATGGGCGACGGCGACGCGACGATGCGCGGTCGGACGCGGCACGCGCGACGCTCGCGGATGAGTTGGGGAACACATGCCGCAGCGGATCGCGCGGCGTGCGCGCGCTTTCGCGCGGTGGGCGGCTGGGCCGTCTCTGGGAAATCAGTCTAGGGAGCGCGGTTTCGTATAGGAACGATTTTTTTGAGCTTAGGTTTTCCGCTTTCGTGCTTTGCGTGCTGCTGCAGCGAATATGAGCGCACGGGCCCCTATAATGTCGCACCAAGTCCCTGACAACCCGGCGCGCGCCGCACGGTGCCGCGCCCTCACGTGGCGCTCTCGATGCAGAAAGTGATCCTGCCGTTTCTGTCCGGTTTCCTCGCCGCTCTCTTCTTCCGTGAGGCGACGCTCGCGCTCTTGCATACGGCGGGCCTCATCGAGGCGACGGGCTTCTCGACCGCGCCGTTCGCACCGCTCGGCATTCCTGAATTCGTCGCGAACGCGATCATGAGCGCGTGCTGGGCGATCCTGATGGCGTGGCTGCTGCGCGTGTCGCCCGAGCGCGCGGCGCCATGGGTGCCATCGCTCGTGTTCGGCGGCATCGTGCTCACCGCCGCGCGCGTGTTCGCGATTGATCCGCTGCGCGGCATCTGGCCCGCCGGCAACATGCTGCCGCCGCTTGTCGTCGGCTTCGTCGCGAACGCGATCTGGGGCTGGGGCGCGCTCGTGTTCATGCGCGCGTTCATGTCGGACGACGGCGGCGGCGACGCATGAGCGTCGCCCGTCGGGCTCGGCGTTCCATCGTCGTCACCGGGGCGTGACGCGAGCGTCGTTCATCGGATGATCGTGCGGTCGCCGGCGCAGATCGGCGCAGTCGACGACGAATCGACGTTCCGGCATCGCGTCGTCAAGTTATCGCCTGTCGTTAGGTCATCGCCCGGACCGATCGTCCGAGCGCTGGTCGCACGCCGATCCGACACCGGCCGTCGATCACGCGACGTCGTACGACGCGCCGCCCGCCTGCAGATATGAGGCGAAGCACGCGCTCCGGCAACGATCGAGCGCGGCGGGCACGTCGTCCGCCCGCGCTCGCGTCCCCCTACGCGCGCCGCGACGTCATCAGTCGCGCAAACCCATGAGCGGATGCTCGTGCGCGCGCCACGGGCTCTCGAACATCTTCGCGACTGCATCCGCGGTCACGTCCGGAACCGTCGGATAACGCCACTTCGGCGCGTGATCCTTGTCGACGATCACCGCACGCACGCCCTCGATCACGTCGCCGCGCGCGAACGTCGAGCGCGTCAGGTCGAGGTCGCGCCGCAGGCAATCGGCCATCGTCGCGCCGCGTGCGCGCTCGACGACTTCAAGCGACACCGCCATCGACAGCGGCGACAGCGAACCGCCGCGCATCGCGTCACGCGCCTTGTCGACCCACGCGGCGCGCACGGCGTCATCGCGCTCGGCATCGAGCGACGCGACGATCGCGGCGACGTCGGCGCGCGCGAAATGCTTGTCGATCGACGCACGCGCGGCCGCGAGCGCCGACGCGTCCGGCGCCGGCGTCACCGCGTGCCGCGCGGCGTCGGCCGCGACGCGCGCCGTCACCGCCGCGCCGTCGTCGAAGCGCTCGGCGCGCAACGCGTCGAGCAGCGCGGGCAGCGCCGCATCCGGCAGATACGCGTCGGCGAGCCCCGCGTACAGCGCGCCCGCCGCGTCGAGCGTCGCGCCCGTGACGGCGAGATAGCGGCCGAGCGCGCCCGGCGTGCGGGCGAGGAACCAGCTCATGCCGACGTCCGGAAAGAGTCCGATGCGCGTTTCCGGCATCGCCATCTTCGTCGAATCGGTCACGACGCGCAGCCCGCCCGTGCGCTTCGCCGCCTGCGAGATGCCCATCCCGCCGCCCATCACGACGCCGTGCATCAGCGCGATGTACGGCTTCGGATACGTGAAGATCGCGTGGTTCAGCGAATACTCTTCGATGAAGAACGTGTCGATCGACGATTGATCGCCGCGCCGGTGCGCATCGTAGAAAAAGCGCACGTCGCCGCCCGCGCAGAACGCACGCGGATGCGGGCTGTGGATCACGACCGCGAGCACGTCGGGATCGTCGCGCCACGCATCGAGCGCGCGATGCAGCGCGCGGATCATCTCGGTCGACAGCGCGTTGAGCGCCTGCGGACGGTTCAGTTCGAGAAAGCCGATGCGGTTCGCGACATGCGCGCGGACGTCGGCTTGCGGAGAATCGTTATGGGAAGCGTTCATGGCAACGGAAAGTGAAGTGAGCGGGCACGACCGTCAATGCGCCTGCATCTTCGAAAAGAGATTGAGCACCGCGACGCCCGAGACGATGAGCGCGAGCCCGACGACAGCGGGCCAGTCCGGCACCTGCCGATAGAGGACGACCGCGACGAGCGTGATGAGCACGATGCCCGCGCCCGACCAGATCGCGTACACGATGCCGACGGGCATGCTCTTCAGCGTCAGCGACAGGCAATAGAACGCGGTGCCGTAGCCCACGGCGACGACGAGCGTCGGCCAGAGCCGCGTGAAGCCTTCAGCCGCGCGCAGCGCCGACGTGCCGATCACCTCGGCGACGATCGCGATCGCGAGCCATGCGTAACCTGGCAGTTGCATCGCGTCAGTTCCTCTTGAGTGCAAACGCGTCGTACGCGTGGCCGAGCTGCGCGCACAGCGCCTCGACGACGAGTTCGTGGTCGCCGCGCTGCGGCAGCCCCGACACGGTGACCGAGCCGA
Source organism: Burkholderia sp. ABCPW 14 (assembly GCF_001523835.1). Lineage (NCBI taxonomy): Bacteria > Pseudomonadati > Pseudomonadota > Betaproteobacteria > Burkholderiales > Burkholderiaceae > Burkholderia > Burkholderia sp. ABCPW 14. The sequence goes on from NZ_LOVS01000082.1 coordinate 15,361, forward strand.
TCACGCCCGCCCCTGCGACCGTCAGCGGAAACGCGCCGCCGTGCGACGCGTATTCGGCGACGGGCAGCCCGTGCTTGTCGGCGAGCGTCGCGCCCGCCTGCTGCATCCGCAGGCCGACCGCATACGAGCTGCGCCGGAAATGCGCGACGACGTTGCCTTTGCGGCGCGCCCAGTCGACGTTGTCAGGCGTCGCGCCGTCGAGCAGCGCGAAGAACAGCGGCTGGCCGAACGTGCGCACGTCGATCGCGATCGCGTGGCCGCGCGCGAGTGCGAGTTCGCGCAGCTGCGAGCCGAGCGCCCACGCGCGTGCTGCGTCGAACTGCGGGAACACGAAGGTCTTTTCCTGTACGGCGATCGACTGCAGATCGAGAGCGATGTCCATGAAGCGTGTGTGCGAACGATAGCGAAAATACGGAAAGGGAAAGGCCGCTCGCATCGGGCGGCAGGCGCGCTGCGCGGCCCGTGCGACGCGGCCGACGGATCGCCCGATTCTAGCGCAGCACCGCCTTGGAACCGTTCGAGCACGGCGGCGAATAGAAATCGGCGGCAAGGTGTTGCAATTCTTCGGGTAACTCCTTATAATTTCACCCTTCGACGGACGCGGGGTGGAGCAGTCTGGCAGCTCGTCGGGCTCATAACCCGAAGGTCGTAGGTTCAAATCCTACCCCCGCAACCAAGCCAGATTTCGCAAGCAGCGCTCAGTGCTGCACGAGCATGCGAAAACGGATGAATCCACGTCGAATCCGATCAGAAAGCCCGCCCTCCACGGTGGGCTTTTTGCTTTTTCGGCGCCTGCGCGATTGCGTCGCCGATCTGCATCCGGGCGCCACCGCACATCGTCGGCGCGAAGCGTGCAAACGGAAATCGGGAAATCGCGGCGGCGCGAAACGCAGGCGGCGTACCGGGCCGCCGCGCCCGCCCGTTCGGCGTCGCGCTCGACAGCGGGCGTTCGAGGATGCCGTCGCCCGGTGATACACTCGCATCACCATTTCCCATCCCCTTCCTATGAAATTCTGTTCCGTTTGCGGTCACGAAGTCATCGCACGCATCCCGCCGGGAGACAATCGCGAGCGCTTCGTCTGCGACCATTGCGGCACGATCCACTATCAGAACCCGCGCAACGTCGTGGGCACGATCCCCGTCTGGGGCGATCAGGTGCTGCTGTGCCGGCGCGCGATCGAGCCGCGCTACGGCTACTGGACGCTGCCCGCAGGCTTCATGGAGATGGGAGAGACGACGGCCGAAGCCGCCGCGCGAGAGACGCTCGAGGAAGCGGGCGCACGCGTCGAAGTGCAGAATCTCTTCACGCTGCTGAACGTGCCGCACGTTCATCAAGTGCATCTGTTCTATCTCGCGCGCCTCGTCGATCCGTCGTTCGAGGCGGGCGAGGAAAGTCTCGAGGTGCGGCTCTTCGGCGAGCCCGACATCCCGTGGGACGAGATCGCGTTCCCGACCGTCAGCCAGACGCTGCGGTTCTTCTTCGCCGACCGCGAGGCGGGCGACTACGGCGTCCATACGGGCGACATCTTCCGCTCGCTGCGCAACGGCTAGGCGCGCGCGCATGGTCCCCTGGCTCGGTCCCGACGATCCGTTTCCGAGCGTCGAGCGCGCGCTCGGCGCGGCGAGCGGCGCGCCCGGCCTCCTCGCCGCGAGCGCGGACCTCTTGCCGTCGCGCCTGATCGACGCGTACCGGCGCGGCATCTTCCCGTGGTATTCGGACGGCCAACCGGTGCTGTGGTGGAGCCCCGATCCGCGGATGATCCTCGCGCCGACCGAATTCAAGATCTCGGCAACGTTCAGGAAGACGCTCAAGCGCGTGCTGCGCGAGCCGCGCTGGGAGATCCGCGTCGACTGTGACTTCGCCGGCGTGATGCGCGCGTGTGCGCAGGCGCCGCGACGCGGGCAGCGCGGCACGTGGATCACCGCGGAGATCATCGACGCGTATTCGTCGCTGCACCGCGCGGGCGACGCGCACAGCATCGAGACCTGGCTCGACGGCCGGCGCGTGGGCGGCCTCTACGGCGTGTCGTTCGGCCGGATGTTCTTCGGCGAATCGATGTACGCGGACGTGAGCGATGCGTCGAAAATCGCGTTCGCGGCGCTCGTCGCGCACCTGCGCGAGCACAGGGTAGAAATGATAGACTGCCAGCAGAACACGTCGCATCTGGCGTCGCTCGGCGGCCGCGAGATCGCGCGCAAGGCGTTCGTCGCGCACGTGCGCCGCGCCGTCGGCGAGCCGGCGATACCGTGGCGGTTCGACAAGACCGTGGTCGCCGGGCTGCTCGGCCATGCCGCTTCGGCGACGGCAACGGATACGTTGGATCGTTAGCGCGGCAAAACATCAATACATCGAGAGCTGCCCATGACTCATCCCACTGAGCTGCCGCTTTCACCGCTTTCGGCGTTGCAATTCTATGCGACGGCCCCCTACCCGTGCAGTTATCTGGACGGGCGCATCGCGCGCTCGCAAGTCGCGACGCCGAGTCATCTGATCAATTCCGACATCTACACCGAGCTCGTGAAGGCGGGCTTCCGTCGCTCCGGCGTGTTCACGTACCGCCCTTACTGCGACGGCTGCCGCGCGTGCGTGCCGGTGCGCGTGCCGGTCGACGCGTTCACGCCAAACCGCACGCAGCGGCGCACGTGGAAGCGCCATCGCGCGCTCATCGCGACCGTCTCGCCGCTCCACTACGACGAGGAACACTACGCGCTCTACATGCGCTACCAGTCGGCGCGCCACGCGGGCGGCGGCATGGACCGCGACAGCCGCGATCAATATGAGCAATTCCTGCTGCAGAGCCGGATCAACTCGCGGCTCGTCGAGTTCCGCGATCTCGATCCGCCCGAGAACGGGGCGAGCGCGCTGCGGATGGTCAGCATGATCGACATCCTCGGCGACGGCCTGTCGTCCGTCTACACGTTCTTCGATCCGGACGAGCCGCACGCGAGCTACGGCACCTACAACATCCTCTGGCAGATCGAACAGGCGAAGAGCCTGCGCCTGCCGTACGTCTACCTCGGCTATTGGATTCGCGAGAGCCCGAAGATGGCCTACAAGGCGAACTTCCATCCGCTCGAAGGGCTCGTCGACGGCCGCTGGAAAGTGCTCGACCCGACGCTCGTCGACCTGCCGCCCGTCGATGCCGCGCTCGGACGCGCGCCGCTGCCGGGCGGCCATTCGGGCACGCGCTGACGGCGTGAGCGGCGCCCACGCCGCGCCGCCCGCGGAAGGCACGGCGGCGCTTCTCGGCTAAAATAGCCGGTTGTCAATTTTTCGGCTGCCGCCGCCTCGTCCGTGTTCAGCTCCCTCTATCCGCTTGCCCGCGCATCCCTCTTCAAGATGGATGCGGAAGACGCCCACCATCTGACCCTGCGCATGCTCGGCGCCGCGGGCCGCACCGGCCTCGCGTGCGCGCTCGCCGCGCGCGTGCCCGACGCGCCGCGCACCGTGATGGGGCTCACGTTCCGCAACCCGGTCGGGCTCGCGGCCGGTCTCGACAAGGACGGCGCGGCAATCGACGGCCTCGCCGCGCTCGGCTTCGGCTTCATCGAGGTCGGCACGGTCACGCCGCGGGCGCAGCCCGGCAACCCGCGCCCGCGGATGTTCCGGCTGCCCGAGGCGCAAGCGCTCATCAACCGGATGGGCTTCAACAACAGCGGCGTCGACCAGTTCGTGAAGAACGTCCAGGCGGCGCGCTACCGCGGCGTGCTCGGCCTGAACATCGGCAAGAACGCCGATACGCCGATCGAGCGCGCGGCCGACGACTACCTGTACTGCCTCGAGCGCGTCTACCCGTTCGCGAGCTATGTAACGATCAACATCTCGTCGCCGAACACGAAGAACCTGCGACAGTTGCAAGGCGCGGGTGAGCTCGACGCCCTCCTCGCCGCGCTGAAGGACAAGCAGCAGCGCCTCGCCGACCTGCACGGCAAGCTCGTGCCGCTCGCGCTGAAGATCGCGCCCGATCTCGACGACGAGCAGGTAAACGAAATCGCCGCGACGCTCTTGCGCCACCAGATCGAAGGCGTGATCGCGACCAACACGACGCTGTCGCGCGAAGCGGTGAAGGGCCTGCCGCACGCCGACGAAGCGGGCGGGCTGTCCGGGCGGCCGGTGTTCGACGCGTCGAACGCGGTGATCCGCAAGCTGCATGCGGCGCTCGGCGACGCAGTACCCATCATCGGCGTGGGCGGAATCTTCTCCGGCGAGGACGCCCGTGCGAAACTCGCGGCGGGTGCGTCGCTCGTGCAGTTGTATACGGGTTTCATCTATCGCGGCCCGGCGCTCGTCGCCGAGTGCGTGAAGGCGGTCGCTCGCGAGCGCGCGCGGTGATATAGAAATAAACAAAGGATATTTAGATATCGATTGCCATTTCGCTATCATTGCGCGATCGATATCAAGGCCTCATCGAAGGTCTCATCCCAGGCAAGGAAACAACACGATGAAAATTGCGTCGCTGAAGAAGCTATTGGTCGCCGGCCTGATCGGCGCGTCGTTCGTCGCCGCCACCGCGCACGCCGCGGACCTGCTCGACGAAGTCAAGCAACGCGGCACGCTGCGGATCGGCCTCGAAGGCACGTTCCCGCCGTTCAACTCGAAGAACCCGCAAGGCGAGCTCGTCGGCTTCGACGTCGACATCGCGAAAGCGATCGCGGCGAAGCTCGGCGTGAAGCCCGAATTCGTCACGACTGAATGGAGCGGCATCATCGCCGGCCTGCAGGCAGGCAAGTTCGACGTGATCGTCAACCAGGTCGGCATCACCGACAAGCGCCGCGAAACGCTCGACTTCTCGCCGGCGTACACGTTCTCGTCCGCGCAACTGATCCAGCGCAAGGACGACACCCGCCAGTTCAAGTCGCTCGAGGAGCTGAAGGGCAAGAAGCTCGGCGTCGCGCTCGGCACGAACTACATGGACATGGCGAAGTCGGTGCCGGGCATCGACGTGAAGACGTATCCGGGCGCGCCCGAATACCTGCGCGACCTCGCGGCCGGCCGGCTGGATGCGGCGCTCAACGACCGTCTGATGCTCGCGTATCTGACGAAGACCTCGCAGCTTCCGCTGCGCCCGGGCGCGAACGTCGGATCGGCGAACCCGTCGGGCATCCCGTTCAAGAAGGGCAATCCGAAGTTCGCGAAGGCGATCGCCGACGCGATGACGCAGCTCGAAGCCGACGGCACGTTCACGAAGATCTCGGACAAGTGGTTCGGCATCGACGTGACGAAGCCCGTCAAGTGAGCGCGTAGTCGCGTAGTCTTGCCGCGCCCATCCGGCGGCGAACGAGGGCGGCATCCGCAACGGTGCCGCCCTTTGCATTGCGCGCCCGGTTTATGATTGCGCTTTCGCGCAAGCTTCGTCCTCGCTTCACATGTCGATCACTTCTCTCCTCGTCCAGTCGCTTCCGGTCCTGCTCCAGGGCGCGCTCCTGACCGTCAAGTTCGCCGTGCTGTCGATGGTGCTCGGCCTCGTCGGCGCCGTCGTGCTCGCGCTGATGGGCATCGGCCGCAGCGCGGTCCTTGCCGGCCTCGCGCGCGCTTACGTGAGCGTGATGCGCGGCACGCCGCTCCTCGTTCAGATCTTCGTCATCTATTACGGACTGCCGAGCCTCGGCATCTCGCTCGAACCGACGCCCGCCGGCGTGATCGCGCTGTCCGCGAACGTCGCCGCTTACATGTCCGAAAGCATGCGCGGCGCGATCAACGGGATCGACAAGGGACAATGGCTCGCGGCGTACAGCCTCGGGCTGTCGTGGCGGCAGACGCTGCGCTACGTGATCGGCCCGCAGGCGCTGCGGATCGCGGTGCCGAGCCTGTCAAACAGTCTCATCAGCCTGATCAAGGACACGTCGCTCGTGTCGGTGATCACCGTCACCGAGCTGCTGCGCAGCGCGCAGGAGATCATCGCGTCGACCTATCAGCCGCTGCCGCTCTATCTCGCCGCGGCGGCCGTCTACTGGGTGCTGTGCCAGATCCTCGAATGGGTGCAGCGCTGGTACGAGCGGCGGCTCGCGTTGCCGAGCCGGCATTGATCGGAATTGTTGCGCCGACGCGCGCATCATGCGGGCCAACGCGCCCGCGTCGCCAATCAATCCATCGGATAGCGTACGCCGAGCGCCGCGCGCGCCGCGTCGGTCATCGCGATCATCCGCCGCGAATGATCGTGCGTCATCACCGGGCTCTCGAGCGCTCCCGCGCGCAGCAACTCGCAGAAGTGCGCGGTCTCGTAGTTGAGGCCGCCGCCCTCGAACGGCTCGTCGAGCTCGACGACGCGGCCGTCCGCGTAGCGGATCGTCGCTCGCGCCGGATTCCACCAGTTCTCGTGAATCGTCACGTAGCCGCCCGCCGCCGCAAGGAGCGCGTCGCCGCGCCCCATCACGTCGAGCCCGCAGAATAGCTGCGACACGCCGCGCTCGTGCCGCGCGTTGACGCTCGCGAACACGTCGACGCCCGTCGCGCCGACGCTGCCGAGCGTCTGCACGTCGAGCGGCGCGCCGAGCCAGTCGACCGCAAGAAACATCTCGTAGATGCCGATATCGAGCAGCGCGCCGCCCGCCTGCTCGAAGCGGTAGACGGGATGCTCGGCCGGCACCGTCGACGACGCGCAACCCGCGCGCACGAGCGCGACGTCGCCGATCGGATCGCGCTCGAGATGCGCGCGCAGCGTCCGGTACAGCGGATAGAACGGCGGCTTCATCGCCTCCATGAACAGGCGCTTCTCCGCGCGCGCGACGGCCAGCACCTCATCGAGCTCGCGCGCGTTGACGGTCGCAGGCTTTTCGCAGAGCACCGCCTTGCCGGCCGCGAGCGCCGCGCGCGCGTAGCGCGCGTGGCTGTCGTTCAGCGTCGCGATGTACAGCGCATCGATATCGGATGCGAGCAGCGCGTCGAAGCTTGCGCAAGGCGCGCCGCCGTGCGCGCCGCAAAACGCGGCGGCCGCATCGGCGCGGCGCGCCCACACGTGCGCGAGCGCGGCGCCGCGCACGTGCGCGACGCTCTGTGCGAACCGGCGCGCGATGCTGCCCGCGCCGACGATGCCGAAGCGAATCGGCGTCGGTTGATATTCGGTCATCGAGTCAATTCCGTGTCGCTGAGGAAATCCGGCGTCGGGCCCGCAGCCCGGCCGACCGTCATGATAAACGGCCGGCATCCGGCATGCGACACGGCGCGGCGCTCAATTGCGTTCGGGCACCTCGACTGCGAAGTCGCGCATCTCCTCTGCCGTGTAGTCGATCAGCTCGAGCGCGGCCGCTTCCGCCTCGCGCGCATCGCGCCGTTCGATCGCCTCGACCACCCGCCCGTGCGACTTGAGCGCGAGCGCACGGATGTCGTCGCGCCGGCTCATTCGCGGATTCACGACGCGCAGCGCGCCGCGAATGATCGCCGCCATTTGTTGGAAGAACTGATTGCCGCTCGCATGCACGATCCGCGTATGCAGCAGCTCATCCGCCTCGTCATATGCCGGTGTCCCCGGCTCGGCCAACTTGAATAGCTCGAATGCCTCCCGTATGCCCGCGATCTCGGCCGCGGTCGCGCGGCTTGCCGCCTGCGCGGTCGCGCGCGGCTCGATCAGTGTCCGAAACTCGATCACGTCGCGCATGAACTGCCGATCCGGCTTGGCCCGGAAACGCCAGTTCACGACGTCTTCGTCGATCATCCTCCAGTGGTTCATCGGCCGCACGCGCGTGCCGACCTTCGGACGCACGTCCAGCATGTCGCGCGCCAGCAACATCGAGAGCGCTTCGCGCATCACGGTGCGGCTGACGTCGAACTCTTTCGACAGCACGTCCTGCGGCGGCAAGACGCCGCCATACTTGTCCTCGACGATTCCCGTGACAAGCCCATCCATCACTTTACTGACCAGTGACCGGTCCTTTCCCTGCTCCATGAGACCTCTCCCCGAACATCACCTGTGTTGGCACAATGCCCTCGCAGTCTCGCCGGCCCTCTGTATCGAAATGACGTGACTTTCAGCTTTGTTCTTATGAACGATACGTTGCTGAGTTCGTCGCAATTCCGCTATCTGGAAAACACCTGACAGGGTAATCCCTCTTACTATATCCAGAAAAAAACAACCCCAAAAAAAGAGGTCCAGCAAGCTTGTTGCAAGCTCGCCGGACCTCGGATTGAAGGGGTGCCGAAAGCGTCGGCAATCAAAGTTCTTATGATTGGATTTAACCAACTTAATTGCTTTCGCGCATCGAATTCATTCCTGAATGATTGATTAATACTTGGCGTAGCGCAGTGTTTCGACGCCGTGTTCCGTGCCGAGCAGGCACAGGTCCGCGCCGCGCTCGGCGAACAGGCCGACCGTCACGACGCCGGGCCAGCCGTTGATCGTCGCTTCGAGCGCGCGCGGGTCTTCGATGCGCAGGCCCTTCACGTCGAGGATCTCGTTGCCGTTGTCCGTGACGTACGGCGTGCCGTCCTGCTTCACGCGCAGCACGGGCACGCCGCCGAGCACGGTGAGCTGGCGGCCGACCGCGGTGCGCGCCATCGGCACGACCTCGACGGGCAGCGGGAACTGGCCGAGCACCGCGACGCGCTTGCTCGCGTCGGCGATGCAGACAAACGTTTCGGCGACCGAAGCGACGATCTTCTCGCGCGTCAGCGCGCCGCCGCCGCCCTTGATCATCGCGCCGCCGCCGTCGATCTCGTCGGCGCCGTCGACATACACTTGGAACGACTCGATCTCGTTCAGGTCGAAGACCTTGATGCCATGCGACTTCAGGCGCTCGGTCGTCGCCACCGAGCTCGACACCGCGCCGCGATAGCGGTCCTTGACGGCCGCGAGCGCGTCGATGAAGCAGTTGGCGGTCGATCCCGTGCCGACGCCGATCACCGCGCCTTCCGGCACGTTATCGATCACGTATTGGGCAGCGGCCTCGCCGACGAGGCGTTTGAGTTCGTCTTGTGTCATGAGAAGCGTCAAGCAATCGAAGTGCGAAAAACGCAAGTTTACCGGAGACGCTCCGCTCGACGTTTTTTTTCGATCCGACGGCGGCGGCAAGGCAACGCGTCGCCGCCGCGACGCTTGGCCGTTTGGATCAGTCATCGTTTCGTTGCTTGATCGCTTGGTCTTCCGGCCGCTCGCCGCTCGCCGCTTGGCGGCTCGGTCGCTTGGCCGTTCAGCCGCGGAGCCGTTCAGTCGCGGAGCCGGTTAGCCGGTTAGTCGGTTAGTCGATTAGCGACGCGGTCGCTTCGTCGCCCGACCGCCAAACACATTCACGGCACCGCAACCGCGCTTGCCACGTCGGCCGCCGCCGCGTCGCGCTCGGGCGCCGGCTGCGAAGGCATGTACTTGTCGAGCAGCGCTTGCGCGATCGCGTCGGTTTCCGCATCCGGATTGCCGGCGTAATCGGTCGGCCGGAAATGCATCTGGAACGCGGCGATCACGCGCCGCGTGCGATCGTCGAGCACGCCGTCCGTCGCGACGTCGTAGCCGTAGCGCGCGAGCTTCAGCTGCAGTTCGCGCACGTCGACGAGCGACTTCGGCGGCTGCCCCGCGAGACGCGCGGCCACTGTAGCATCGTCGGGCCACGCGCCGACGCCCGCCTTCGCGAGCGCGCGCCACGGGAACAGCGGGCCGGGATCGATCTTGCGCTGCGGCGCGATGTCGCTGTGGCCGACGACGCGCGTCGGTGGAATCTGGTAGCGGGCGACGATGTCCTTCGCAAGCCGAACGATCGCGTCGACCTGCGCGGGCGGATACGGCGCCCACATGCGGCCCTGCGGCGTATCGATCGGGCCGCGATTCACGTTCTCGATGCCGATCGACACGCCGTTCAATTCGGTTGCGCCCTGCCACGAGCTCACGCCCGCGTGCCACGCGCGCTCGCTTTCCGGGACGAGCTGATAGACGACGGGAACGCCCCGTTCGAGGCTCGGCTGGTCGGATACGACGTAATGGGCGCTGACGTTTTCCTGCGTCAGCACGCGCAGCGATTGCGCTTCGCCGATCTCGGTGTAATGCATGACGAGGAAACGGATGCGCGAATCGACGCTGCGCGCGGGGCGGCTCGTGTCGGCGTAATAGTCGCCGTGATTGACGAGCGTGGGTGTCGTACAGGCGGCGAGCAGGCTGAGGCTCGCGAGAAACGCGTGGCGGAAAGGGAATTTCATGATGACGGCGCTCGGTAAATCTGCGGTCGCCGGGACGAGGCCGCCCCGACATGAGCGCCTCATTCTAGACGCTTCGTCGATCGTATTCTTGCGCGTTTTGTGTCTGTTTTGCGAAAACGGCAAACGATGCGGCCGGGCGGCCGCCATGCATCGCAATCAAAAAAGACGCGCATCGGCGCCTCTCGTCGATGAAAACCGCCGCGTCGCAATTCGATTCGATTCGCTTCGACAACGACGCATGCGAACGCATCGGCAACGCAAGCCGCCGCCCGCGCGCCGTCGGGCACCGTGGACGAAGCTGCGCTCGCCCGCCGTTCGAACCCGGCGGCAAACGCGCACACGGCGCGCTTACTGCTTCGCGCCCCGCTGCCGGATCGCCTCGTACAGGCACACGCCGCTCGCGACCGACACGTTCAGGCTCTCGACGCTCCCCACCATCGGGATGAACATCACTTCGTCGCACGTGTCGCGCGTCAAGCGCCGCATTCCCTCGCCTTCCGCGCCCATCACGAGCGCGACCGGGCCGTCGAGCTTCGTGTCGTAGAGGCTCGCCGTCGCGTCGTCCGACGTGCCGATCACCCACACGCCCGCGTCCTTCAGCTCGCGCAGCGCCCGCGCGAGGTTCGTCACCGTGATGTACGGCACCGTATCGGCCGCGCCGCTCGCGACCTTTGCGGCGGTGGCGTTGAGCCCGGCCGCACGGTCGCGCGGCGCGATGATCGCGTGCGCGCCCGCCGCGTCGGCAACGCGCAGGCATGCGCCCAGATTGTGCGGATCGGTCACGCCGTCGAGCACGAGCAGCAGCGCCGGCCCGGCGATACCGTCCAGCAACTCGGCAAGGTTCTGCGCAAGCGGCAGATCCTCGACGCGCGCGACGACACCCTGGTGGCGCTCGGTATGCGCGAGCCCCCAGAGCCGCGTCTCGTCGGCGGCGATGAGACGCACGCCTGCCTCTTTCGCGGTGTGCAGGAAATCCTGCATCCGGCGGTCGCGGCGCGTCTGATCGTAGAACACCTCCGCGACTGTCGACGCATCGTGCCGCATGCGTGCGGTCACCGCATGAAAACCGTAGAGAACCTTCAGACGTGACATGGCTGGAACAACCTTCGATCAAAACGCGCGGCCGCGCATCGCACGGCCGCAATGAAAATGGAAAGCGCCGCACACCCGTCCGGGTGCGCGGCGTCTCGGTCAATCGGCGTCGGCGCTCGACGGCGACGCGCTCGATCAGTACTTCTTGCGCGAACGCGCCTTCTTCGCGGCCGGCTTCGACGCAGCGCCCTTCTTGCGCGCCGCGCGCGCTTCCTTCACCGCTGCGCTCGGCGCGCTCACGGTCTTCTTGCGGCGCGCCGGCGGCACATCAGCGGGCGGCAGCGAGCGCACGCGCGCACCGCCCGGCTCCACCGCGGCCGCCGACACCGCCGGACGCGGCGCCTTGACGGGCGCCTCGCGCACGAGCCGGAAATCGATCTTGCGCGCGTCGAGGTCCACGCGGCTCACCTGCACGCGCACGCGATCGGACAGCCGATAACGGATGCCCGTGCGCTCGCCGCGCAGCTCGTTCTTGACTTCGTCGTACTGGAAGTAGTCGGCGCCCAGCTCCGTCACGTGCACGAGGCCTTCGATGAAGAGCGCGTCGAGCTGCACGAAGATGCCGAACGACGTCACGCCGTTCACCATCCCGCCATACTCCTCGCCGAGCTTGTCGCGCATGAAATAGCACTTGAGCCACGCTTCGACGTCGCGCGACGCCTCGTCTGCGCGCCGCTCGTTTGCCGAGCAGTGGAGCCCCAGCTCTTCCCAGATCGCCGTGTTCGAACGTGCGCGGCCGCGCACTTCGTCGTCCTCGCGCTGCATCGCGCGGGCGCGCGGCGACAGCGCGGTGTTCAGCTCGACGCCTTCCGGCGACTTCGGCGTGTACTTCTTGCCGGAGAGGATCGCGTAGATCGCGCGGTGCGTGAGCAGGTCGGGATAGCGGCGGATCGGGCTCGTGAAGTGCGCGTATGCGTCGTACGCGAGACCGAAGTGGCCGATGTTGTCCGGGCTGTAGACCGCCTGCTGCATCGAGCGCAGCAGCATCGGCTGCAGCATCTGCGCGTCGGGCCGGTCGCGGATGTGCGCCATCAGCGCCGCGTAGTCGCTCGCGTGCGGCGTGTCGCCGCCGCCCAGCGTGAGCCCCATGTCGCGCAGGAACGCGCGCAGGTTCTCGAGCTTTTCCTGCGTCGGCCCTGCGTGCACGCGGTAGAGGCCCGGGTGCTTGTTGCGCTTGAGGAAATCCGCCGCGCAGACGTTCGCGGCGAGCATGCATTCCTCGATCAGACGATGCGCGTCGTTGCGCTGGCGAGGCAGGATCTGCTCGATCTTGCCTTGCGCGTTGCAGACGATGTACGTTTCGGTCGTGTCGAAATCGATCGCGCCGCGTTTTTGCCGCGCGACGAAGAGCGCCTTGTAGACGCCGTACAGGTTCTGCAGGTGCGGCATCAACTCGGCGCGGCGCGCGGCCTCCGGCCCCTTCGTGTTCGCGAGCACCGCGGCCACTTCGGTATACGTGAGGCGCGCGGCCGAGTGGATCACGGCCGGATAGAACTGATACGCCTTGATGTCGCCGCGCGCGGTGATGACGATGTCGCACGCGAGCACGCAGCGGTCGACCTGCGGATTCAGCGAGCAGAGCCCGTTCGACAGCTTCTCGGGCAGCATCGGAATCACGCGGCGCGGGAAGTAGACGGACGTGCTGCGCTCGACCGCATCGGCGTCGAGGGGGCTGCCCGGCTGCACGTAGTGCGACACGTCCGCGATCGCGACGATGAGGCGCAAGCCCTCGCCGCGGCCGACCGGGATCTGCTCGCAATATACGGCGTCGTCGAAGTCGCGCGCGTCCTCGCCGTCGATCGTGACGAGCGGCACGTCGCGCAGATCGACGCGATAGCGCAGATCCCCGGGCCGCACCTTGTCCGGCAGCGCCGCGGCCTCGCCGAGCGCGTCCGGGCCGAACTCGTGCGGCACGCCGTACTTGCGCACCGCGATCTCGATCTCCATGCCGGGATCGTCGATGTCGCCGAGCACCTCGACGACGCGGCCGAGCGGCTGCGAATGACGGCTAGGAAAATCGGTGAGCTCGACGACGACGACCTGCCCGACCTTCGCCTTCTTCGCGTTCTGCGCGACAAGGATGTCGTGGCCGATCCGCTTGTCCTCGGGCGCGACGATGAGCGCGCCGTTCTCGTTGAGGAGACGCCCGATCACGCGCTTGTTCGCGCGCTCGGTCACCTCGACGACATGCCCTTCCGGCCGGCCGCGCCGGTCGTAGCCGACGATCCGCGCGAGCACGCGGTCGTTGTGCATCACCTTCTGCATCTCGGCGTTCGGCAGGAACAGGTCGTCCTGGCCGTCGTCGCGGATCACGAAGCCGTAGCCGTCGCGATGGCCCTGCACGCGGCCCGCGACGAAGTTGGACGGATGCGTCAGCTGATAATGGCCGCGCTTGTCGAGCCGGATCTGGCCGTCGCGCTCCATCGCGGCGACGCGCCGGAAAAATCCTTCGCGCTCCTGACGCTTGATCGACAGCGCTTCGGCGATGTCGTTCGCCGCAAGCGGCGCGTCGCTCGTGCGCAGCACGCCGAGAATCTCTTCGCGGCTCGGAATGGGATACGGATACTTGCTCAAGGGCTTGTCGATGATTTTTCTCGTTGCGTTTGGCTTGCGCGACCGCGGCAAGCGGAGCCGAACGGGCGCGCCGCTCATGCCGCCCCATTCTAACACCCGCCGCTGCGGCAAACGGACCGCGCGCCGCGTGTTGTGCCGCGCTCGCCGCGGCCCGCGCGGACGACGAAAAAGTATTGACAGACGCGATCGGCCGTCTATAATGGCGGTCTTTGCAGCACACGCACCTGCCCAGGTGGCGAAATTGGTAGACGCACTAGGTTCAGGTCCTAGCGGTGGCAACACCGTGGAGGTTCGAGTCCTCTCTTGGGCACCAAATTTAAAAGCCAGCGCAAGCTGGCTTTTTCTTTTTGTGTGAGGCTGCATGCGTCTCGCGAACATTGTCTTCATGGATTTTTGGTCTCACCCCAAATTTCTGTTGACAGAATTCATGAGACGTCTAAAATGGCGGTCTTGCTCGATGCAGCAGTGCCCAGGTGGCGGAATTGGTAGACGCACTAGGTTCAGGTCCTAGCGGTGGCAACATCGTGGAGGTTCGAGTCCTCTCCTGGGCACCATCACTTTTCGAGCAGCATAACGAACCCCGTAACGCATCGCGTACGGGGTTTTTTGTTTTCCGCGCAAGCGGCCCCGCTCGTTTGCGTCATGCGTGATACGCGCTGCGAAGCACGGCGCGCCCCGCGCATACGCCGTCATTGCAACGGCCCTCACGCCATCACCCGGTCACGCGCTCGTCAAGCGATCCGGGAACCGGCCCGAGCCCGCCCTATGCGCAGCCCCGCTCGGGACAAGCGATAAAACGCCCTCCTGTCGAACGCATGCTGCGCTCGCGCATCGTCCCGCGCGTGCGCTCCGATGCGGCGCGCTCGGATCGTCCACCCGCCTCGCACACACGCGCCCCGAAGCACGTTCGCGCAACGCCGCCGCCCCGCCGTCGAACGCGTCCCACGCTGCCGTTCCGACGCATCGCATTTGAACTTCGACGCCGGCATTCGTATAACGATCACATGCCCGACGCACTTTCCGCACACGAATCCAAGGCCCGACGCAAGCCCGGAAGCCCATCGCCTCCGCCACGGCGGCCGCCCGAGCGCTCGACGGATGCATCCCGACCGGAGTCAACACCAAGCCGCTGCGTCGCTCGGCGATGTGCTCAACGCTCGCGACCCCGCGCGCCGCCGACGACGATCCGCTGAGCGGCGTGACGGTGCCCGTGTCGACGCTGCCCCATCCGAATGCGGCGACGCCTTCGAGATTCGACAAGCTCCATGCGGCACGCATCGCCGCGCTGCCGCTGCGCAACGAGAAAGACCATTACGAGGAGGCGGAGGCGCCGCTCGCGTCGACTGCCGAGCTGTCGAACTTCATTCGCGATCGCGGTGCCGCATGGAGCCAGCCCCGTCAGCGGCCGCAGCGACTGCGGCAACGGCCACCGCCGCAGCGCAAGCGACGACGCTGAGTCCGGGGGCGCGACGGTGCCGTCGCGTCTTGCTCGGTCTTGCTCGGTCTTGCTCGGTCTTGCTCGGTCTTGCTCGGTCTTGCTCGGTCTTGCTCGGCGGCGTGCGAGGCTGAGCGGCGCGCGTCGCCGAGTGCCACGCGTAGGTGCGAAGCGGCGCACCGTGGCGTTCGGTGTGTCCGCGACGATGCGTGTGCGATGCGGCCGTCGTGCGTTCGCCTTCTTCAGCCGTGTCGAACAGCATTGCCAGACGGACTCTTCGCATCGCCCGCGGCACGTAGCACGTAGCACGTAGCACGTAGCACGTAGCACGTAGCACGTAGCACGTAGCACGCAGCACGCAGCACGCAGCACGCAGCACGCAGCACGCAGCATACGGCGCGCCGCCTGCCCGAGCCACATCGCCACATCGTCGAAGCCGACATGCATCCGCCCCAACCGTCAGGGCGTCGAACGTAGCGCGAGGCGGCAAGCGTGACGTCTCGCACGCCGGACGTGCGTCGAAACGCCGGCCGACGCGCGAAGGCCGAGACACGCGAGCCTCGACGTCACGACGCGCATCGATGTCGACGCGTCGCCCCACGCGATCGCGTCTCGGTTCGTTCCATTCGTTTCGCATCATCTGGCGAGGGCGCCACCGAGGCCCACGTCGCATCGCAGATCGGCCACCCTGCGATCTGCCTCTCGAGGAGATTCGAATGACTCAGCTCAAATCATGGACGCGCCGCTTGCTCGGCGTTTCGGGATGCGCGCTGTTGCTCGCGCTGTCGACGGTCGAAGCGGCGCACGCCGATCCGGAGCCAGACGCCTGGCCGGCAGCCGCGTTGCCGGATCGAGCGGCCGTCGAAGTGGACGCGTCGCAGCTCCTGCCGCCGGCACAGCTTGTGCGCTGGCAGATCGACCTCGACCGCCGCGGACTTCGGTCGACCGGCTCGCCCGCGCACGAACGCTATATCGACGCGCTGCGCCGCCGTCTCGCGCGCGCCGGCGTGCCGCGGCTCTACACCGAAGCGGTGCCGATGACGCGCTGGACTGCGCGCCATTGGCGGCTCGACGTCGTCGACGGCGCGCCGCCCGAGCGCATCGACGTCGCCGGCTACATCCCGTATTCCGGCGATACCGGCCGCGAAGGCGTCGTCGCGCCGATCCGGTATCTCGCGCCGGGACAGGCGCCCGACGCCGACATCGCCGGCAAGATCGCCGTCGTCGAATTGCCCGACATGAGGCTATCGGGCGCGTTCTTCCACGCGCGCGCGCTGCGCATCTTCGATCCGGACAATGCGTTTCCGCCGTCGGCGCCCTACGTCCGCACGAGCTTCATGGTCGGCCCACTCACCGCGATGCTCGACAAGCTGCAGGCCGCGGGCGCGGCCGGCGTCGTGATGATCGCCGACACGTCCGTCGCCGAGGCGACCGATCTCTACGCGCCGTACGACGGCCAGTTGCGCCGCGTGCCCGGCCTCTTCGTCGATCGCGCGATGGGCGCGAAGCTCGCGGCGCTCGCGGACCGCCGCGCGATGCTCAGGCTAACGCTCGACGCGAGCATCGAGCGCGTTCAGACCCGCAACCTGATCGGCATCATCCCCGGCGCGACCGACGAGCTGACCGTCGTCAACAGCCATACGGACGGCACGAACGGGATCGAAGACAACGGCCCGAACGCGATCGTCGCGATCGCGCAGTACCTGAGCCGCGTGCCGCGTGCCGCGCGCGGCGCTGCCGCGCACGATCATGATCATGCTGTCGAGCGGGCATTTCGCGGGCGGTGTCGGCGTCGAGGATTTCCTCGCGCGCCATGCGCACGACGGCCTCGTCGCGCGGATCGCGTGCGTCGTCACGATCGAGCATCTGGGCGCGCAGGAATGGCTGCCGAACGCGCGCGGCGTGCTCGTGCCGACCGGCAAGGCGGAGCCGACGGCGCTGTTCATGCCGAGCGTCCCAGCGCTCGTCGACGCGGCCGATGCACTGGTGCGCCGCGCGAACGCGGCGCCCGCGTTCGCGATGCCGCCGCTGAACCCGAACGGCGGCGGTAGCGCCAACGATGCGGTCTGGCCCGGCGAAGGACAGTATTTCTGGGGCCGCGCACACGTGCCGACGATCAACTTCATCACGGGCCCGACGTATCTCCTCAACTACGGCGCGACGACCGCGGACAAGATCGACTACGCGCGTGTGCGTCGCGAAATCGCAGCGACGACGCAGACGCTGCTCGATCTGTCGCGCGTGCCCTTCTCCGAGTTGCGCGCGGTACAGCCGGGGATGCGCGCCGCGACGCCGTGACGCGCGCGGACCAACGCGCGTTGCATGACGGCGTGCGAGCGAACGGGCCGAGCGGACCGGGCGGGCATCGGGGACACGCAAGCGGAACGAACGGGAGCAGCCCGCCGTCGCGATAGGCACCCGCCGCGCACGTCCACGCACCGACGCGCAGCGGCGACCGATGCCGGCGCGTCACGCGCCCGCCGACTCGCTCGCCGCCAGCAGTTGCAGACTCTCGTCGACGCTCAGCTCCGACAGCGCGCCCGCCCGCAGCGCCCCGTCGGCCGCGCGCTGCAGCACGCGCAGCACGTTCGGCTTCAGGCGCACGAACACGAGGCGCCAGCCGCGCGCATCGCATTCGGCGGCGAACGTCTTCAGTGCTTCGATCGTCGTGCCGTCGACGTCGGGCGACTCTTCGAGACTCAGCATGACCGTGTGCACGGGTGGCTGCGCGTCGCGCGCGAGATGCCGCACCATGTTCAGCACGCGCTCCGCGTTCGCGAAGAACAGTTGCGCCTCCGGCCGCACGATCAGCACGCCCGGAATCGGCTTTGCGTCCTCGTGCATCGACACGTCGACGAAATCGTGGCTCTCGCGCAGCCGCCCGAGCACGCTCACGTTCGGCTCGGACAGTTGCCGCAGCGTCAGCAGCAGACTCACGCCGATCGCGGCGAGCAGGCCGTGCAGCACGCCGAGCACGATCACGGCCGACAGCGCGGCGATCACGACGATCCGGTCGCGATGCCACACCCAGTATGGCCGGAACACTTCGGGATGCAGCGAATGGCTAACCGCGAAAATCACGATCGCGGCGAGCACGGGCTCCGGGATGCGCGCGAGCTGCGGCAGCAGCAGCCAGACGATCATTGCGATCACGGCTGCCGCGAAGAGGCCCGCCATGCGCGACTGCGCGCCCGCGGCCTCGTTCGCCGACGTCGCCGAATAGCCGGCGCCGACGGGCATCCCGTGCAGCAGCCCCGACACGAGATTCGCGCAGCCGAGCGCGACGAGATCGCGGTTCGGCGATATCGTGTCGCCATGCTTCAGCGCGAAGTTGCGAATCGACCCGTACGACTCCGCGTACAGAATCAGCATCAGCGCGAAGCCGAACTCGGCCGCCTGCATCCATTCAGAGCGGCCGAGCGCCGGCATCCCGACCGCGAGGTTCTGCAGGTCGATCGTGCCGACGACCGCGATCCCGTAGCGATGCCAGTCGATCCAATAGCCGGCCGCGATGCCGAGCACGATGACGACAAGCGTCGCCGGCACGCGCGAGCGCCGTCCGAGCGCGAACAGGATCGCGAGCGCCGTCGCGCCGAGCGCCGCGCTGTAGACGTTGCAATGCGGAATCCCGAGCAGCAGGTCGAGTGCGACGCGCAGCGTATCGCTATGATGGATCGACACGTCGAGAATCTTCGGCAACTGCTTGATGACGATCGTGAGCGCAAGGCCGAACGTGAAGCCGCGCAGCACCGGGCGCGCGATGAAGTCCGACATGCCGCCCAGGCGCGCGGCGCCCGCGAGGATGAACAGGATGCCCGTCGTCGCGACGAGCGCGGCCGCGAGCAGGAACTGCGCGGCGACGTTCGGCCCCGCTTCGGAAATCACGGTCGCCGCGAGCACGACGGCCGACGACGACGTCGCCGACACGATCGCGAAGCGGCTGCTGCCCGCGAGCGCATAGACGACGAGCCCGGCCAAGAGCGCGATGAGCCCCGCTTGCGGCGGAAGGTTCGCGAGCCCCGCGTACGCGACCGCCTCGGGAATCAGCAGGCCCGCGATCGACAGCCCGGCGAGCGCATCGAGCGCCGTGCGCCGGCCGCGCGGCGTGGGCGGCTCGTCGAGCGCGGCGAAATGTGCGGCGTGCTGCGGCGGCGCGTCGAGACGGTTCGAATGAAGCTCCATGCGCGTTCCGTGGTCGTGACCCGTGGTTCGGCCGAACACGCGGCGCTCAGCGCGGCGTCCCGATCACGCCGGACCAGCCCGGCAGATAGCGCGCCTCCTGCGCATGTGCGTGAGCGAGCGCCGCTTCGAGCGCCTTCGCGAAATCCTTGCGGATGTCCGTCAGCGCGATTTTCGGGCGCAGGAAATCGGCCCACAGGAATTCGCTGAACGGCGTCGCGTCCTTCGCATAGCCGCCCGCCGTGCGCAGCTCGCCCGCAAGGCTGCGGTAAGGATCGTCCTTCAGGCCGACGAGCGTTTTCGGCAGGCGGACGTAGTCGTGGCGCGCGCCGTTCGCACCGAACGGATGCACCCACTGGTTGTGCTCCATCATCCGCCAGAAGATCGTCTCGTCGAGCCACGACAAGTCCTTCAGCAGCATCGCCTTCACCTCGCTCACGCCCTCTTCGATGAGCGCGAGCCCGAGATGATGATGATCGGTGATGAAGTATTCGCCGCCCGGCCCGAGCACGGCCGGAAACCAGTGCGATTCGATCGCCGCCCGGCGCGCCTTCTTGCCGAGCGACTTCCAATGCTTGCGCTTCGCCTTCACTTCGCGATAGCCGACCGTGATCTGCGTTGGACGCAGCGCGTCGAGCCTGGCGGGAATGAGATGCACGTCCTGGCCGATCGTCATGATGGCGCTCCCGAAATCGATTTCGGCAACGATACATGGGATCGGCGTCCGCGTTAATAGCGTATTGCCCCCGAAACTTGCGCAAAGCGCGCTGCCGCACCGCCGCACGATGCGCGGCGCGCACGCGCCGCCTTCGGCCGCGCGCAGACGCATCAGCGGCGAGCCGTCAGATCCGCGCGCTCGAGCCGGTGGCGAATGTACGGGATGCCGTCTTGCACGACGCCGACGCGCCGCATCCCAAGCTTGCGCGCGACGTTCAGCGACGCGCCGTTCGCCGCGGCGATGTCGGCGACGATGCGCGGCAGCCTGACCGTCCCGAACGCGTGCCGGACGACGCACTGCGCGGCTTCGCTCGCGATCCCGCGCCCCCACGCGGCGCGCATGAGGCGCCAGCCGATCTCGACGTCGCGGCCGCCGTCGACGTAATCGGGAATCAGCAGCGTCCACCCGACGAACCGGTCCGGGCGCGCCTTCTCGAAGATCGACCAGTAGCCGAGCCCGGGCGGATACCCACGCGTGATCCGGTGCTCCACGAAACGACGATGCTCGACGGGATCGCCCCACGGACCGGCGATGTGACGCGTCACGTCCGGATCGCGATCCATCTCGATGCATGCGTCGAGATCGGCGAGCGCGCGCGGGCGCAGCCACAAGCGGCCGGTTTCGAGAATCGGCAGCGCCGGACGAGCTTGCGAATCCGAATCCATCTGTAAGCACGTGAAAAAAGAAGACGGCGCCACATTAGCATCGCTCGCCGCATCGCGGAAACCGGTGCGAATTCCGGCGACTCGCACGACGCAATGCAATCTCGCGCGACATGGCGCAACATGGCGCGACGTCGCGTGACGCAACGCGGCGCGACGCGTCGAGGCAAACGCATCGATTGCTCGCCGCGCAACAGTGTATTTCATAGGGATAAATCCGGATCGGATCGCTCGGAGCCTTCACGCGCGCGATGAGCGGCGTACACTCGCGTTACCGTCTGCGCACTGCGCCAGCCCGGACGGTGCAAACGGCCAAGGCCACGGCGCTTCCCTCTCGAGGAGACCGCCGTCATGACCCTAAGCTGGACGCGGGAACAACGCAACGTCACGATCGCCGCCTATCTCGGCTGGACGCTCGACGCGTTCGATTTCTTCCTGATGGTTTTCGTGCTGAAGGACATCGCCGCCGAGTTCAACACGAAAATTCCCGCCGTCGCGTTCGCCATCACGCTGACGCTTGCCGCGCGCCCGATCGGCGCGCTGATCTTCGGCCGCCTCGCCGACCACTTCGGCCGCCGGCCGACGCTGATGATCAACATCGCGTGCTACTCGCTGCTCGAGCTCGCGTCCGGCTTCGCGCCGAGCCTGGCCGCGCTCCTCGTGCTGCGCACGCTGTTCGGCATCGCGATGGGCGGCGAATGGGGCGTCGGCTCCGCACTGACGATGGAGACGATTCCGACGCGCGCGCGCGGCGCCGTGTCGGGCCTGCTTCAGGCGGGCTACCCGAGCGGCTATCTGCTCGCATCGGTCGTCTTCGGCCTCTTCTACCAGTACATCGGCTGGCGCGGAATGTTCATGATCGGCGTGCTGCCCGCGCTTCTCGTGCTGTACGTGCGCGCGAAAGTGCCCGAGTCGCCCGCATGGAAGCAGATGGAAAAGCACGCGCGCCCGAGCCTCGTCGCGACGCTCAAGCAGAACTGGAAGCTGTCGATCTACGCAGTCGTCCTGATGACCGCGTTCAACTTCTTCTCGCACGGCACGCAGGATCTCTATCCGACCTTCCTGCGCGAGCAGCATCATTTCGATCCGCACACGGTGTCGTGGATCACGATCGTGCTGAACATCGGCGCGATCGTCGGCGGCCTCACGTTCGGCTGGCTGTCCGAGCGGATCGGCCGCCGCCGCGCGATCTTCATCGCCGCGATGATCGCGCTGCCCGTGCTGCCGCTGTGGGCGTTCTCGACCGGCGCGCTCGCGCTCGCCGCGGGTGCGTTCCTGATGCAGATCTCGGTGCAAGGCGCATGGGGCGTGATCCCCGTGCATCTGAACGAGATCTCGCCGGACGAAATTCGCGCGACGTTCCCGGGCTTCGTCTACCAGCTCGGCAATCTGCTCGCATCGGGCAACGCGACGATGCAGGCGCAGCTCGCGGTCAATCACGGCAACGATTACAGCATGGCGCTCGCGACGGTCGCGGGCATCGTCGCCGTCGTCATCTGCGTTTTAATTGTGTTCAGCCGCGAGCGGCGCGGGATCGACATGACCCAGGCGGCCGCGATGAGCCCGACGACGGGATAGCCCCGCACGCGGCGGTGCACCATCACGCAAGCACACGTCGTACAGTGCGCAGCACGTCATTCATGCTGCATTGCACCGCACGCTCTAGAGGAGTTTGTCCACAAACAACGCTTGCCGCCGCCCCGTGCCGCTTTTTATCTTAATGAAAACGGTTGTTTCAATTACACATTTGAATCGCTTGTTCGCGTACCGGGAAACCGGCAAGGGAGGCGGAACATGGCAGTTCGACAGGCCAGCCGGCAATCCGGCGGGACGAAGGCGCGCATCCTCGATGCGGCCGAAGATCTTTTCATCGAGCATGGCTTCGAAGCGATGTCGATGCGGCAAATCACATCGCGCGCAGCGGTGAATCTTGCCGCGGTCAACTATCACTTCGGCAGCAAGGAAGCGCTTATCCACGCGATGTTGTCGCGGCGCCTCGATCAACTGAACGAGGAGCGCCTGCGCATCCTCGATCGGTTCGATGCGCAACTCGGCGCGCACGTCACGTGCGAGCACGTGCTGGGCGCGATGTTCATTCCGGCGCTGCAGGCGTCGCGCGATCCGCAACGCGGCGGCCGCGCATTCCTCAGACTCATCGGCCGCGCGTACACCGATCCGTCGGCGTTCGTGCGCAATTTCCTGACCGCGCACTACGCGACCGTCGCCGGCCGCTTCTTCGACGCGTTCCAGCGCGCGCTGCCGAACCTGCCGCGCGCGGAGCTCGGCTGGCGGCTGCACTACGCGATCGGCGCACTGTCGGGCGCGCTCGCGGGCGCGGAGACCGAAAGCCTCATCGACGAATTCACGCAAGGCCGCACGATGAACGACGTGCAGATGATCGCGCGACTGTCGTCGCTG
The DNA here is from genome assembly GCF_001523835.1 of Burkholderia sp. ABCPW 14. Taxonomy (NCBI): domain Bacteria; kingdom Pseudomonadati; phylum Pseudomonadota; class Betaproteobacteria; order Burkholderiales; family Burkholderiaceae; genus Burkholderia; species Burkholderia sp. ABCPW 14. The sequence continues at coordinate 38,556 of NZ_LOVS01000082.1, forward strand.
ATCGTCGCCGCGCTGAGGGCGCCGATGCCCGACGCGACGCAGCTCACGATCTTCGCGTCGGTGCTCGACGGCGCAGCGGCCGCAACCGACGCGACGCAGCCGGCCGAGCCGCTCGCGGCAATCGCGCCGCCTGTCGTTTCCGCGCCTGTCGTTTCCGCGCCGTCGGCGCCCGCTGTCGCGCCCGCGATCGAACCGGTCTCCGTTTCGGCGCCCGCGGCGGACATCGCGCCGCCGGCGTCCGTCGCCCCGGCGTCCGTCGCGCCGATGCCGACGACACCACGCACCGAAGCGGTCGCGGCCGAGCCGGTCGTCGCGGCCGCGCCCGAAACCCACGCGACCTGAGGTCGCGCGCAGCGAGTCACGGCCGCGCGGCGCGCGGCCGATCGCGGCGGCGCCGGGCCCGCCGCGATCCGACGCGCCGCTTCCGTCGCACACCCCAGCAACGCATCGCACGGCGCGTCACGCGCCGCGCCGCCGACGCCCGCGCGCCGGCCCATCACAACGAATCAGGAGACAAGCGATGACCGCCCCCGTTGCGCCCGCCCACGCCCACACCCAAGCGCCGAACACCGATGGCATCTGGTACGCGTCGTACCCCGCCGGCGTGCCGCACGACATCGACGTCACGCAATACCGATCGCTTGCCCAGTACTTCGACGATTGCACGACACGCTACGCGGACCGCGTCGCATTCATCAGCGCGGGCGCGCGCATGACCTACGCGGCGCTCGCGCGCAAGGCGGCCGCGTTCGCGTCGTATCTGCAGAGCCTCGGCGTGAAGCCCGGCGACCGCGTCGCGATCATGCTGCCGAACACGTTCCAGTATCCGGTCACGCTGTTCGGCGCGCTGAAGGCAGGCGCGATCGTCGTCAACGTGAATCCGCTCTACACGGTGCGCGAGCTCGCGCATCAGCTGAAGGACAGCGGTGCGCAGACGATCGTCGTGTTCGAGAACTTCGCGAAGACGCTGCAGGAAGCACTGCCCGAAACGCAGATCAAGCACGTCGTCGTGACGGCGCTCGGCGATCTGCTCGCCGACGGCCTCAATCCGAAAGGCCATCTGATCAACTTCGTGCTCAAGCACGTGAAGAAGCTCGTGCCGCCGTACCGGCTGCCGCAGGCCGTGCGCCTGCGCGCGGCGCTCGCGGCAGGCGCGCGCCGCGCGCCTGCGCCCGTCGCGCTCGAGCACGACGACCTCGCGTTCCTGCAGTACACGGGCGGCACGACGGGCGTCGCCAAAGGCGCGATGCTCACGCACGGCAATCTGATCGCGAACCTGCTGCAGGCGAAGGCGTGGATCGAGGATCAGCTGACGGGCGACGTCGAGACGGTGCTCACACCGCTGCCGCTCTATCACATCTATTCGCTGACGGTGAACGCGTTCATCTTTCTCGGGCTCGGCGGGCGCAACATCCTGATCGCGAACCCGCGCGACACGAAGATGATGATGAAGATCCTGCGCCACGAGACCTTCACGGGCATCACCGGCATCAACACGCTCTACAACGCGTTCCTCGACAACGAGGAATTCCGCAAGCGCGACTTCTCGAAGCTCAAGCTCGCGATGGCGGGCGGCATGGCGATGCAGCGCGCGGTCGCCGAGCGCTTCGAGCAAGTGACCGGCTGCCCGATCGTCGAAGGCTACGGGCTCACCGAGTGCTCGCCGATCGTCACGATGAACCCGTACGACGCGAACGAAAAGCGATCGTTCAGCGGCTCGATCGGGCTGCCCGCGCCGTCGACGCTCGTGCGCTTTCGCAAGGAAGACGGCGAGTGGGCGAGCGTCGGCGAGCCGGGCGAGCTGTGCGTGCACGGCCCGCAGGTGATGCGCGGCTACTGGCAGCGCGCGGACGAGACCGCGAAGGTGATCGACGCCGACGGCTGGCTCGCGACGGGCGACATCGGCGTCATGGACGAAAAAGGCTTCATCCGCCTGATCGACCGCAAGAAGGACATGATTCTCGTGTCGGGCTTCAACGTGTATCCGAACGAGATCGAAGACGTGCTCGTGTCGCATCCGGGCATCCGCGAGGCGGCGGCGATCGGCATTCCCGATCCCGTGCACGGCGAGCGCATCAAGGTGTTCGTCGTGCCCCGCGATCCGTCGCTGACGGCCGAAGCGGTGCTCGCGCACTGCCGCAAGAACCTGACGGGCTACAAGATGCCGAAGGCGGTCGAGTTCCGCGACGCGCTGCCGCAGACCAACGTCGGCAAGATCCTGCGCCGCGCGCTGCGCGACGAGGAACTCGCGAAGCTCGCGAACGCGCCGGCGAATCCGTCTGCGAAGCACTGACGAAAAACGAAAACACCACTACAAGATTTCTGGTCCGCTTCCTGGGAGGAATGCATGTCGTACGCATCACTGCAATACCGGTCTTCGTCTTCGCGAACACGGTTCGCGCGGCGCTGTCTCGCCGCCGCCTCGGCCGTGGGGGCGCTCGCGCTCGTGCTCGCCAACGGCGCCGCGTACGCGCAGGCGCAGGCCAACGCCGAAGCGCCCGCCGCCGTCGAATCCGGCGCGGCGGATGCGGCGCTTCCGCCCGAGCTCGCGAAGGTCGCGAAGCTGTCCGTCGACCAGCAGGTTCGCTGGCTGCGCACGGCCGCTCGCCAGGGCGCGCTCGAGAAGCTCGACGATGCGACGCTCGCCGCGCTCTTCAAGTCGCTCGATCCGCAGACCGTGCCCGATTACGTCGCGGCGGGGCCGATCGGCTATCCGTCGTACGAATTCACGATGCTGCGCCAGGAGCGCATCAGCGGCAAATGGTCGGATACGCCCGACCACATGTTCGTCAAGGTGACGCACGGGCCGCTGCGCGTCTACGCAAAGTGGCTGCCGGACGGCGCGCATTCGGGCCAGGAAGTGATCTACGACTCGACGAAGCGCGCCGACGAGATGTACGGCCACCTGGGCGGCCTGCTCGGCAAGGTGCCGATGTGGACGTCGCTCGACGGCGCGCTCGCCCGCGCGCAGTCGAACCATCAGGTGCGCGATCTCGGCACCGAGTTCGTCGCGAACCTCTATCTGAGCGAGGCGAAGAAATACCGCGAAGCCGGCGCGCTGAAGCCGACGCACGTCGAGGCGAAGACGATCAAGGGCGTGCGCGTCGTCGCGCTCACCTACGAGACGCCCGGCGGCCGGCCGCAGTTCTATGCGAAGCGGGAGACGCTCGGGCTCGATCTGCGGCAGCCGTACTTCCGCACCGTCGAATCGTTCGACAACGACGGCCGCGTGTTCGAGCGGATCGTGTTCGAGAAGGTCACGCCGAAGTCGTTCGACGAAACGGCGTTCGATCCGAAGAATCCCGATTACAAGTTCTGACCCGTCATCGTTTCGTCACGAACGGCGACGAGCATTCGACACAACGAAACGCCGCGCGGCTTTCCGGCTCGCGCGGCGTTTCGTTGCGGCGGCGCCTCGGCGAGCCGAGGCGGCCAACCGTCACGCGCTTGACGCGATCAGTCGTCGTCGTGGCGGCGGTGCCACCGGCGCTCGTGCCGGTGACGCTCCCAGCGGTCTTCATCGTCGTCGCCGCGCCATTCGTATCCGCCGTACGCCGGATACCCGACGACCGCCGGTTGGGGCGCGACGTAGACGGGCTGCGGCGCCACATAGACGGGCGCGACCGGCACGCCGAGCCCGATCGACAGGTCGACGCCGCCCGCCGTCGCGCCGCCCGATGCGGCGAGCGCCGCGATGCCCAGCATCGTGATCGTCAGAATCTTTTTCATGTTCATCACCTCGTTTCGCCGGCGTGGCCGGCTTCGTGAACGCACTCTAGCGAACCTGCGCGGCGCCAGGTGCAACGGCCGTGCGAGAGCTGTAACCCGACGTAACGAAAGTGCGGCCAAACGCGCTTTAGCCGTTCGGACGGATCGCGCAAATGCACGGGACCGTCTATAGTGGGTAACGGTTGGACACAAACGCTCGCGCGCGCATCGGGTTCGAACAGGGTAAAATCCCGCCAAACGCTGTGTAAGTTCGCATGCGGCGAAACGCATAACTCTTAATTGACGCCGGCACCTGCCGCTTTTTAATGGCCAATCCTGCAGAATCCCATCCGCAAAACGACTTCATCAATGCCGCGCGCAAGGAACGCAAGCGCGTCGAAATCTATCTCGTCAACGGTATTCGCCTGACGGGGTGCATTGAGTCGTTCGACCAGTACCTGGTGATGCTGCGCACGCCCGTCGGCCTGCAAGGCATCTATAAACGCGCCATCTCGACGATCCAGCTCGACACGGGCGGCGCCCGTCCGGGCGGCCCGCGCGGTCCGCGTCCGGGCGGCCCGCATGGCGGCGGCGGCCGCTCCGGCGGGCGCGAAGGCGGCGGCCACGGTCCGTATGGCTCGCACGGCGGCTCCCGCGAGCCGCGCGGCGGCGGCGGCGGCGACGGCTACGGCTCCCGCGAATCCCGCGGCGGCGACGGCTACGGCTCCCGCGAATCCCGCGGCGGCGACAGCTATGGCGCTCGCGAATCCCGCGGCGACGGCGGCTATGGTGCCCGCGAACCCCGCGAAGGCTACGGCACGCGCGAGCCGCGTGAACCGCGCGAGCCCCGTGAATCGTACGGCGCGCCGCGTGAGCCGCAAGACGGCGTGTCGACGCCGTCCGGCGCGCAGGAGCGCAACGGCAACGGCCCCGTGATCGTCACGCGCCGCCGCCGCTCGCTCGGCCCGACTGACGGCCAATAAGCGCCTCCGTCCATACGAAAAAGGGCAAGCCGTACACCGGCTTGCCCTTTTTCTCATCGAGCTTCGGGAGCGCGCGCGTCGCGGCGAAAGCCGGCGCTTGCCTGAAGCGGAGCCGTCCGGTTCCGCCCCGCCCCATTTGTGATCACCGTACTCTCGGCAATCCGGCGTCAGCCTGCCTCTGCAGCGAGCGCACCTGCTGCTTCAGCTTGCGCAGCTGATCCTGCAGCTCGTTCTCCTGCGCCTGCAGCGCGACCGCCTCGTCGCGCTTGTCCTTCTGCCGGCTCGCGACGGCCGCCCGTTGCTCACGCGCAATGTTCAGATCCGCCTGCAGCCGGCTCGCCCGCTCCTGCGCGGCGGCGATCTGCCGGTCCGTCTGCGCCTTCTGCGACTCGAGCTTCGCGGCCTGGAGCTCGCTCACCGCGAGATTCTCGGACTGCTTCGCGAAATCGCGGTAGACCGCTTCCGCGCGCGCATCGTTCGCCGTCTCGATCACGCGCCAGAACGCCTTCTGCTGGAACAGCGCGACGAAGTACGTGCCTTCCTTGACGTTGAGCAGCAGGCTCGCGCCGTAGTTGCCGTTGTACGTCGTGCGCATTTCGGTCAGCTCGCGCGCCTGGATCTGCCGCTGCAACTCGTCGATCGTGCTCTGCCCGTTCGCGTCGACGCTCGCGGCCGTCGCCGCGCTCGGCGCCGACAGATTGACGACGGCCTGCGCCGAAACGGCCGATGCCGCCGGCACGGCGGACGCCGTCAACGCCGGCGACGCGCCGCCGTCGCCATCCAATGCCTGCGCATGCGCGCCGCAGAGGCCGCCCGCCGCCGCGATCGCGACGAAGACGCGCCCCATTCCCCGTATGTGGCTCATTGTGTTTTTCCTGCTTCGATGTGTTGTAGTTTTTCGAATGCATGTTTGCCGGCTGCCTCGCAGCCACGCTTCACTCGCTTTCCCGTGCTTCAGGCTCCTCGTCGAAAATCTGGTATTTGCGCATCTTTTCCCACAGCACCTTGCGGCTGATGCCGAGATGCTGCGCGGTATCCTGCCGACGCCAACCGTTTGCGTCAAGCGTGGAGATCACGCGGCTGCGCTCGGCCATGTCCCACTTGCTGCGATCGACGAACACGTCGGGCGCGCTCTCGGCCGGCACCGGCTGCGCGGCGCTGCGCGCATGCGCGACGAGCCGCTGCAGCCGCGCCGTGTCCCAGCCGCCCGTCTGCCTGACCGTCACGCCGACCCGTTCGGCCAGATTGCGCAGCTCGCGCACGTTGCCGGGGAAGTACGAATCGGCGACCGCTTCGGCGAGCCAGTAAGGCAGCTCCGGCAGCGCCGAGAGGCGATCGTCGCCGACGATCGATGCGACGAACGACTTGAAGAGCGCGATCTTGTCGACGGGACCGCGCTCTTCGAGCGACGGGATGCTGAGCTCGATCACCGCGAGCCGGTAGTATAGGTCCGCGCGGAAGAGGCCGTCCTTGACGAGCTGCGGCAGTTTCTTGTTGCTCGCCGCGACGAGCCGGAAATCGACCTTGACGGACGCCGTCGCGCCGACGCGCAGCACCGCGCCGTCCTCGAGCACGCGCAGCAGCTTGACCTGCTGATAGAGCGGCAGATCGCCGACTTCGTCGAGAAAGAGCGTGCCGCCCGCGGCCTGCTCGAAATACCCCTTGTGCGTGCCGACCGCGCCCGTAAACGAGCCCTTCGCGTGCCCGAAGAACAGCGATTCGAACAGGCCATCCGGAATCGCGCCGCAGTTGACGGGCACGAACTCGCCCATGCAGTAGCGCGAGTGCTTCTCGTGCAGCAGCTGCGCGATCCGCTCCTTGCCGACGCCCGTCTCGCCGTGCAGCAGCACGTTCGTGTCGCAGTCGGCGAACGTGTCGACTTCCTGCAAAAGCGCCTGCATGCACTCGGAATGCGCGACGAGCGCGCTCGACTCGAGCGTTTTTGCCGCATGCGCGCGCAGTTGCACCGCGAGCTTCGAGATCATCCCGCGCAGTTCCGCGCACGTGAAGTCGAGCGGCAGGACATGCGAATACTCGGGCGGATACAGCGACGGATCGTGATCGCGCGCCGCGCCGACCCAGACGACCGGCATGCCGATGTCCGACTGCCAGCTGCGAAGGAACGCCGCCCCGCTTTCGATCATCGTGACGCTGATGATCGCGAGCGACGGCCGCATCGCGGTCCGCTCGGGCGACAGCACCTCGTTGTCGGCGCGAATCACCTCGACTTCGAAGCTCGACATGCAGCGTGCGACCCGATCGACGATGTCGGCCTTGCCCTCCCAGACGTACAGGTCGAGTCCTTCGATTGCGTTCGTGTTTCTCATCGTTATCGTGACTTCTTCAATATACCGTTTGCGCGGTGCCGCAGGTCAGCGCCTCGTTGTGGACCGTCGCCGCGCCGACCTGCACGCCGAGCAGGTTCAGGAGCGGCACGACGACCTGATCGAGCGAGCTCAGCACGGGGCCGAGCTGGTTCACGAGAGCCGTTACCACCGGATTAAGCAGGCTGCCGACCGGCACCGCCGCGCCGAGCACGTAGAGCGTCAGGCCATTCTGCCCCGTCAGCGATTGCGCGGCGCCCGACAGCGCGTTCGCGAGCACCGAGCCCAACGCGTTCGAATTCGCCGCCTGGTAGTCGTCGGCGTCGCCCGTCACGCCGTTGAATGTCAGCGTCGCCGCATTCGATTGCGGCACCACGGCGGGCAGCGCGAGTGCCGACTTGATCTGCAGCAGCGGCGCGCTCAGCACGCCGAGCGTCGCGAGCGTCGCGGGCACGTTGCACGCGAACGTCTGCTGCGCGGGTAGATCCGTCGGCACGTCGCCGATGCACAGGTTCGCGAGGCCCGGCTGCACGACGATCGCCGCGCGGCTCGACGCGGCGGTCGTCGCGCAGTTCGTCGATTGCAGCCACGCGGAGCCTGTCGCGACCTGCAGCGTGAGCGGCAGGTTCAGATTGACTTGGATGAGGTTGTCGACGAGGCTCACGAGCAGCGCGAGCGGCAACAGCACGCCGGTGGGCTGCAGACCGGCGGGGCCGAGACTCACGTTCAGATACAGCCGGATCTGCGCATTGTTCGCCTGCGTGCGCCACGCCCCCGTCTTCGGATCGATGCCCGACTCGCCGATCGCGATCGACGGCGGCTCGATGATCTGCAGCTTGAGCGTCGCGCCCTGCCCCGCGAGCTGCAAGCCCGTCGCAACGTTCACCGCGGGCCGGCCGGCCGCCGCGACTTCCGCCGCGACCATCAGTGCGTCGAACACGTTGATCTTCGCGTCGGCGGCCGCCTGCGTATCGGACAAGCCGAGCGCGAACACCCCGGGCCCGCCCGACTGGCTGCCGATGCTGAACTTTCCGCCGCCCAGATTCGCGCCGACGATCGCCTGCAGCGCGGCGACGCTCGCCTGCAGGTTCGCGTTCACGACCTGGGTGCGCGACAGCGCGGTCAGCGTCAGCTGCGCGAACTGCCCCGCCGTCACCTGTGTCGACAGCAGTTCGTTGACCGTCAGCACGTTCGCGGCCGCCATCAGGTCGCCGAGCTTGATCTGCGTCGACGCGAGCGCCTGATACGACAGCACGCTCAAGCTCAGATTCGCGCCGAGCAGCGCGTTCAGCACGTTGTTCACGAGGCCGCCCTGCAGGCTCGCGAGCGTCGTGCCGACCGTGAACTGATCGATGTTGGTCGCCTTCGCGGTCGACGTCGCGCTGACCGTGCGCGACGGGCCGAGGAAGAAGTACGGCACGCTCTGCGTCGCCGTCACCTGCACCGCGTTCAGCGGCGTCGACGTCGTATTGAAATAGCTCGGCCCCGCGTTGCTCTGCGTGTCCCAGCGCCCGCATGAAAGCGCGAGCGTGTTGCCGCTCTTCGCCGGGTCGAAGCCGTTCGAGCGCGCGTTCGCGTTCGCGGCGGCGGCAGGCTGCGTGCACTGGTCGTCCATCTTCTGCGCGGCGGCGAGCGCCGCCATGTCGGCGACCCGCTGCAAGTCGCGGCGCGCGAAGAACACGCTGCCGATGTCGACCGCGCCGAGCGCCGCGATCGCGACGAGCATCCAGACCGCCGCGACGACGGCGAACGAGCCGCGTTCGCGCGCGATCGTCCGGCGTCCGCGAGCGGACGGCCGGCGATCGGCGCAACGGCGAGCTAACGGCATGCGAACCTCACTGAGAACGCGACGCAGGCGTGAGAAGGGAGCCCGCCCCGCCGCCACCGCCGCTCATGCTCGCAGCCGATCCGTAGAACGCCGGAATCCTGGTCTTGAACGAATCGAGATAGCGCTCGTACGCGATCGACGCCGCCTCCCCGATCATCGGCTGCGACGGCCCCGCGTCGCGGTTGCTCGCCTGCCATTCGAGCCACGTGTGCGTCGCGTGGCCGACTTCCGATGCGGCAGGCGTCGAGCCTTGCGGCGATTGCGCGCGGGCGGCGCCCGCCGTGCCCACGAGCGCACCCGCCAGCGCGAGCGTCGCGCAAAGCGCGCGGCCGCGTCCGGATCGGGCCGCGGCGGTCTTGGTGTGGTCATGCGTCGTCATGTCGGCTCCGTGTCACGTCTGTCATTGCGAGAATCGCTGCAAGAGCGGCACCGTCGGCTCGAAGCCCGACGCGGATGCCGAGGCCACCGGCACGGGCGCCCCCGCGACGGCCGTTGCACCCTTGCCGCCGGCCGCGCCTATCGCGCCTATCGCCCCTGTCGCCCCTGTCGCTCCTGTCGCCCCTGTCGCGCCCAACGCCCCGGCGCCGATGCCCGCCATATTGGCGCCGCCCGTCGCGTTCGCCGAGCCCGTCGCGTTCGCCGAGCCGGTCGCGTTCGGCGCGCCCGGACGCGCGAGCGCCCGCTGCCGCGCGCGCGACGCGGCCGCGATCTTGGTTGCGTCGTTGCGGATTTCCGTGCGCACCGCGGGCGCGAGCTTCAGCTGATTCATCAAGCCGAGCGCGTCGCGCGTCTGGCCCGTCGCGAGCAGGAAGAGCGCGACGTTGCTCAGGATCTTCGGATTGTTCTGGTCGAGCTCGGCCGCCTTCATCAGCGGCACGCGCGCGCCCACGACGTCGCCGCCGCGCATGCGCGCATAGGCGAGATCGGACAGCGTCAGCGAATCGGTGGGCGCGAGCGTCGTCGCCTGCGCGAGCGCCTGCGACGCGGCGTCGAAATCGCCCGACGCGCCGGCCAAGAGGCCGAGCCCGCGATAGCCGCGCGCGGCGAGCGGCGTGTTCAGCAACTGCCTGTACGCGACCGTGCTCGCCGCCGGCTGATCGGTCGCGCGCAGCGCGTCCGCACGCAGCAGGATCGTATCCGGCGACGCGCCGTACTGCTTCTCGTACGCATCGATGTGCGCGAGCGATGCGTAATAGAGCCCTTGCGACTGCATCCGGCCGATCAGCCCGAGATACATGCCGGGCGTGTCGGGCGGCGCATTCTTGTCGGCCGCGGCCTGCATCAGCGCCGCGCGCTCGGCCTGCGCGCCGATTCCGTATCCCGACTCCTTGAACGCCCCGCACGCGGCAAGCGACAGCGCAAGCATCGCGAGCGCCGCCGTCGTCATTGGAGAAAAGCTGCTTCGTCTCATGTCGTTTCTTCCTTCGTTGCGCGCCGGCTAACGGCGCGCGGCCGTGAGCGCGTGCGTCACGGCGAGCATCCCCGGTCCCGCCGTCACGATGAAAAGCGCGGGCAGCAGCGTGACGATCATCACGCCCGTCATCTTCACGGTAAGGCGGCCGATCCGCTCGCGCAGCATCGCGCGCCGCACTTCGCGCAGCCGGTCGCCGAACTGCTTGAGCGGCTCCTGCACCGAGCCGCCGTGCTTGTCGACCTGGATCAGCAGGCGCACGATCGCGCGCAGATCCTCGTTGTTGAAGCTCGTCGCGAGGCGCTGCAGCGACTGCTCGCGCGTGCGGCCCGCGACGAACTGCCGCTGCGCGATCCCGAGTTCCGACGACAGCACGGGCAGCATCCCCTTGAAGTCGTTCGTGACGACCTGGATGCTCTGGTCGAGCGACAGCCCGACGCCCTGCAAGAGCCGCAGCATGTCGACGAGAAGCGGCATCTCGTCGACGACGGACTGGCGGCGCGCCGTCGCGCGGCGGCGCACGTAGATCTTCGGCAGCATGAAGCCGATGATGACGGACAGCGCGACCCACGCGGTCAGATGCGTGCCGACCGTCTCGCCGCCGACGATCGCGACGGCGGCCGGCAGCGCGACCCCGCTCGCGATCCGCGCGCTCAGGAAAATGCCGCGCGTGTGCGCGTCGACGTACCCGCACTGCTCGAGCAGCATCCGGTCCTCGTCGGCGACGATCTGCTTGCCGAGCCGCGTGTCGAGCAATCGCATCCCGAACTTGCCCGCGCGGTCGAGCAGCGTCGCGAAGCGCGGCCGGCGCTCGGCAGGCGCCGCATCCGCGGCGGGCGGACGCGCCGCGCCAGTCGCGGCCGCGGCGCCTGCCGTCGCCCGCGCGGCGGCCGCTTCCAGCGCGGCCGCGCGCTGGTCGAGCGCGTCGGCGAGCGTGCGGCCGGTGCGCTGCGTGAGCACGATCCGCATGATCGCGAGCACGGCGAGCATCAGCACGCCGAGTGCGCCGAGTGCGAGCGCAATTGCGCCGAGGCGGCTGGAATCCATCGTCGTCACCTCAATCGGGCGAGCCGGTACAGCCAGTAGCCGCCGCCGACTTGCAGGATGAACGCGAGATACACGAGCTGGCGCCCCGTCGGGTCGAGCCACATCGCGCTGAAGTACTTCGGATTCGTCGCGATCACGAAGCTGCCGATGCCGACGGGCAGCGCGCCGAGCACCCATGCCGACAGCCGCGTCTCCGCCGACATCGCGATGAGCTCGCGCTCCGCCTGTTCGAGGTCGCGCATGAAGACGGCCATCCGGTCGAGCATCACGTCCGCACGGCCGCCGTACTTGACCGACAGCCGCAGCACCGAGCCGACGAGCTCGAATTCCTTGATCCGATAGAGCTCCGCGATATAGACCATCGCGCGATCGATCTCGACGCCCGATCGCAGCATTCGCGACACGTGATCGAGGCAGCCCCGCAGCGGCGCCTCGGTCGTCTGCAGCGTCGCCTGGAACGCGGCGGGCACGCTGTTGCCGAGCGTGACGAGCCGCACGATGCCGTCGAGGAACGACGGCAGTTGCCGGACGATCTGCAGGCGCCGCTTCTGCATCCGCGACACGAGCCAGAACAGGACGAGCGTCGCCCCCGCGACAAGCGTCGCGACGGCGGCGAGCAAGCCGCCGTGCAGGCCCGTCCACAGCGTCGCTGCGACCGTCGCCGCGACGAGCAGGATCAGCGGCGTGCGAACCTCGGACACGCCCGCGCGGTTCGATACGTTGAGCCACGCGTCGGCCGCGCGCTCGCGCCACCGCGCGAAACCGAAACCGTCGGCGGGCTTCGCGCCCGGCGCGCCGCCCGCCGCGCCCGCGGCGGACGCAGACGCGGCCGCGCGCGTCGACTCGCCCGCGAGCGGCGCCTTCGGCTGCGCGCCCGGGCGCGCGCCGGGCTCGAGCCGGCTGTCGATGTAGCGCGCCGCATGCACGCGCTCCCGGGTCGCCTCGCCGCGCCGCCACAGCGCGAGCGCCGCCGCCGCGCACAAGAGCGCGAGGGCGAGCGCGAAGAGCGCCGCGCTAGACATTGAAGCCCCCGCCTCGGCCGAACGGCTCGCCGCCGTGGCCGCCGCCCGCGAGCATCTGCCTGAAGCGCGCGAGCTTCGGCGAATGCGGATGGATGCCGAGCGATTCCCACGCGTCGATCTCGTCGCCGTCCGCGTTCACGCGCGGCTCGTAGCGATAAAGCTCCTGCGTCGCGATGATGTTGTCCGACAGCCCCGTCACTTCGGTAACCGACAGGATCCGCCGCCGCCCGTTCGACAGCCGCCCGATCTGCACGATGAAGTCGACCGCGTTGGAGATCTGCCGGCGCAGGCTCGATTCGGTGCCCTGGAAGCCCGCGAAGCCGGCGAGCATTTCGAGGCGGTACAGGCATTCGCGCGGCGAGCTCGCGTGGATCGTGCCCATCGAGCCGTCGTGGCCGGTGTTCATCGCCTGCATCATCTCGAGCACTTCGCCGCCGCGCACTTCGCCGACGATGATCCGGTCCGGGCGCATCCGCAGCGTGTTGCGCAGCAGGTCGCGGATCGACACGACGCCCGTGCCGTCGAAGCCGCCCGGCCGGCTCTCGAGCCGCACGACGTGCGGATGGTTGAGCGACAGCTCGGCCGTATCCTCGATCGTGACGACGCGCTCGGCTTCGGGAATGTGGAACGCGAGCGCGTTCAGAAGCGACGTCTTGCCGGAGCTCGTGCCGCCCGACACGAGGATGTTGCAGCGCGCGGCGACCGCGGCTTCGAGCAGCGTGCCGATCTCATCGTCGAACGTGCCGTTCGCGAGCAGATCGGCGGGCTTGAGCGGGTCCTTTCGGAACTTGCGGATCGACACGACCGGGCCGTCGATCGACAGCGGCTCGATCACGACGTTCACGCGCCCGCCGTCCGGCAGCCGCGCGTCGACCATCGGGTTCGACTCGTCGAGACGGCGGCCGATCGGCGCGAGGATGCGCCGCACGATCCGCAGCAGATGCGCGTTGTCGGTGAAGCGCATCGGCAGCTTCGCCAGGATTCCGTGCTTCGACACGTACACGTCGCTGTAGCCGTTGATCAGGATGTCCTCGACGTTCGGATCGGCAAGCAGGTCCTCGATCGGCCCGAAGCCCGCGAGCTCCTTCGTCAGCGCCTCCGCGATCGCCCGCACTTCGTTTTCGTTGAGCGGAATGCGGCGCAGCCGCACGAAGCTGTCGATCTCGAGATCGACGAACTGGTTGATCGCCTGCCTCGACCAGCGTCCGAACTCCGCGCCCAGCTCCTCGATGCGCGTCAGAAGATGCTCGTGCGCAGCGTTCTTGATGTCGTGAAACTGCTGCGTTTGCGAGAACGGCGTCGCCCCGTCGGCAAATTGAATGTCGTGTGCCATCTCTTACGACCGCTTGGAGGTGGGTTGAATGAAGCGCTTGAGCGCGGAAAGACCGCTCGCCGTGCGTGACGCGGCGGCCCCCGTGCCGCCCGTCACGCGTTCGACGAGCGGTTCGAGCGCGCGCACGTACGGGTCGCGCTCGGCAATGTCCACGATCAGCTTGCCCTGATTGGCCGCATGCCCGATCGGCACGCGCCGCGACGGCAACGTCGCGGCGAGCGCGAGGCCGAGGCGCTCGGCGATCTGCGCGGGCGACAGGCCGAGCGCCGGATCGTATTGGTTGACGACGAGACGCACGTTGCCTGTGTCGACGCCCGCGTCGCGCAGCGAATCGAGCAGCTCGACCGCCGACACGACGGATGCGACGCCCTGGTCGCACAGGAGCCACGATTCGTCGGCCGCGCACGCGGTCTGCGCGACGAAGTCGCGGTTCGAGAAGCCGCCCAGATCGATGATCTGATAGTCGAAAAACGCACGCAGACGGTTCATCAGACCGACGCAAGACGCGTACGACACGTCGCGCAGCCCGGCGAGATTCGGCGGCAGCGACGTCAGCGCGACGCCGCTCGAATGGCGCGCGAGCGCCGTGTTGACGAAGGTCCGGTCGAAGCGGCGCAGGTTGCGCACCGCCTCGACGAAATCGAATTCGCAGCGCGTGTTCAGGTACAGCGCGCCGTCGCCCGCCGGCAGCCCGAGATCGACGAGCGCCGTCTGCCGGCCTTGCGCGGCCGAGCGCTTCTGCAACAGCACCGACAGGTTCGCGGCGAGCGTGCTCGCCCCCATCCCGGCGCGCGCGCCGAGAAGCGCGATCAGCTTGCCGTGGCGGCTCGGCTGTTCGCCGACGTGATCGAGCAGCCCGCGCGTGATCCGCAGCGCGTCCTCGGCGGGCGCGGAGAAGTCGATGAAGTCGCGCACGCCCGCGCGCAGCGCGGCGAGCGCGCTCTCCGGCTCCGCGATCGACCCGAGCGCGACGATCGGCAGCCCAGGATGCGACAGGCGCACCGCGGCCGCGGCGGCGCTCGCCGCCTGCGCATGGCCGCCCGAGAAGTCGACGAAGACGAGCACCGGATTGAGCCCGGCGATGCGCTGCGCGAGCGCCGTCGGCTCGAGCGGCGCGGCCTCGACGGCGCCCGCCGAGACGAGCGTCTGCGCAAGCCAGCCCACGTGTTCGCCAAGCGACGACGCGCAGACGAAGTAGTCGGTGACGGCCGGCTCAGCCAAAGATTGTGTTCTCGCGTTCATGTTGAAGCGTTCCGGTTGCGCGCCGTGTCGCGGCGCTCGCGCTGTCGATGCGGCACGCGCTCATTTCGAGAACCCCGGGCCTGCGTCCGACGACAGCGCGCCGCCGAGATACGACCGCCATACGGGCCCGTCGCGCTGCTCGGACAACTCGCCGGGCGTCGCGGGCAGCGATGCGTTCTTCGCGATCGGCGCGACGAGATGCGGCGTCGCGATGATCACGAGTTCCTTGTCGTTCTGCTGATAACTGAGGTGCTTGAAGAACGTGCCGATGATCGGCAGATCGCCGAGGAACGGCACCTTGTCGACGTTCGACGTCGTCTCGCGATCGATCAGGCCGCCGATCACGAAGCTCTCGCCGTCGCCGAGCTCGACCGTCGTGTCCGCGCGGCGCGTCGTGAGCGCGGGCACCGTCACGCCGTTGATCGTGATCGAATGGACGAAGTCGAGCTGGCTCGATTCCGGCGCGACCTTGAGCGCGATCCGGCGCGGGCTCAGCACGGTCGGCGTCAGCGTGAGGCCGACGCCGTACGGCTTCCAGTCGATCGAGATCGTGCCGAGCGACTGCGGCACCGGCACCGGAATCTCGCCGCCCGCGAGAAAGCTCGCGCTTTGCCCGGACAGCGCGACGAGCGTCGGCTGCGCGAGCACGCGCGCGAGGTTGTTCGCCTCGAGGATCGACAGGTCGGCGAAAAGGCCGCGCGTCGCCGAGCCGACGACGAGATTGAACGCGGACGCGATCGGAATGTTCGCGGACACCGACATCGACGGCGTCCCGCCGCCCGTCACCGACGCGAGGCCGCTCGGCGCGAACGAGCCGAACGTGAAGCCGTTGTTCTGCTTGAAGAAGTTGAGGCCCGCCTGCTTGAGCACCGAGCGGCTGAATTCGACGACGCGCACGTCGACCTGCACGACGTTCTTGCCACCGACCGTCGACGCGTCGACGACGCCGCCGTCCTTGCCCGCCATCCCCTTGCCGAGCGCGAGCGCGCGCGCATGCGCGTCGAGCGTCGCGGCCGAGCCGGACACGACCGCCGTGCCGCCGTACGCCTTCACGCTCGGCGAGCCGCCGTCGAGCAGCGCGCGCGCGGCGCCGCTCACGACGTTGACCGTGTAGACGGCCGGCTCGTCGCGGCCGCGCTCCCACACCATCAGGCTCGTCGAGCCGGCCGCCTTCGCGACGAGCAGCACGCTTGCGTGCCCGCCCTTCACGACGAGCACGTCGGCGACGCTCGGATCGCCGACCGCGACCCGCTGCACGTTGCGGCCGACGGAAATCTGCCGCTGCGCGCCCGTCGCGAGCTCGATCGTCCCCATCTCCGCCGCCCGCGCGGCGAACGACAGCAACACGCCGAACGCCATCGCCAATGCAATCAGTCTATTTTTCATCGTGTCGGAAGCCGGCGCGAGCCGGCCCCTCTCCCTGCCGTCACTGTTCGAATCAACTTGTCGATCAATAGGCGACCGTTTCGGCTCGCCCGCCCCGGATCACTTCGATGCTGCCTCCTGCGCGCGGCGCGGCCGCCACCGGCGCGCCCCGCGGCGCGGCCGCGCGCGGCGCCGGCGCCCGCGCGCCGCCGCTGCCCGACAGCTCGCTCAGCACGAGCCCCGCCGCCGCCTGGTTCGACGGCTCCACGCCGCCTAACGCGCGCACGGCGACCGTCTGCGCGGCGACGTCTTCGTCGCGCGGGCTGCGCAGCGCGAGCACGAGCCGTCCGCTCGCCTCGGCGAGCGTCAGCGCGTCGACCTGCGCGGTCGGCACCGCGAGCACCGCGGTGCGCGCGCCCGCGCCCGTCGGGCCCGGCGTGCCGTCACGATCGACCGTCGCGTCGCCGAACGACAGCACGCGCACCCGTGACAGCAGCAGCCGCGCCTGCGATTGCGAGATTTCCGAGCCGGTCGTGCCGAAGCTGCCTTCGCGCTTCATATTCACGAACACGTCGACGAAGTTGCCGGGACGCAGCCGATTGCCGACCGCGTTCGTGTCGTCGACCTTGACCGCGACCGCGCGCTCGCCCGGCGCGATCTGGTCGGCAAGCCCCGACATCAGCTCGCTTTCGAGCACGGGCGCCCGCGCGACGATGTCGCTCGCCGGGATGCGGCCCGTGACGAGCGTCGGATTCGGGAACGCGCCGGCGATCGGCGCAGGCATCTGCTGCACCTTCAGCGCGTCGGCGGGAATCGGCTGCCCCGCCGGCAGCGCGCGCGCCGCGACGACGACGGGCACCACCGCCGTCGCGACGGCGGTCGCGGCGCTCGGCGCGGCGGGCGCCGGCTTGCGCCCGAGCAGCCACGCGTAAATGCCGAGCAGGATCGCGATCCCGATCAGCAGCCCCGCGATGATCTTGGTCAGATGATTGGCCATGGTTGTTATCAGTGCAGCGGCGAAAGAAGTCGTTGGAGAAAACCGCGCCGGCTGGCGGCGCGGCGGCCCGGCCTAATCGATCACGTTCATATGATGTTCGTCGGGTTGATCTGCACCGTCGCCTGGCTCGTCAGCGTCGTCGGCAGCACCGCGTTGAAGAGCGCAACCGTCGGCACGAGCGGATTGGACGCATACGGATACGTAACCGTCACCTGGATGCAGTACATCGTCGAGTCGTACGAGCAGGTGAAATTCTGCGAGGTCGAGCACGTCGCGCCCGTCAGCCAGCCCGTCAGATTGCTCGCGGCCGTGCACGCGGCCGTCGCACGCAGGCTGAGCGCCGCCGCCTGCGTCTGCGCGACCTGGTAATTGAGCGCCGCGCGCGCGCCCTCCGTCGCGGCGAGCGTCAGGCTCTGCTGCGCGGCGAAGATCATGCCGTACGTGACGATCCCGTAGAGGACCATGAAAAAGACGGGGAACAGGATCGCGAATTCGATCGCGGTCGCGCCGCGCTGGAAGCGCCGCGGCCGGAACCGTCCGAGCGCGTGCTTCATCGCGTGCCTCCGGTATGAATCAGATAGGCGAGCCAGGCCGCGGCGGGCGCGGCGAGAAACGCCGCATAAGGCGCGGAGCGGCGCGCGCCGAGCGCGAACGCAGGCGCGCCGTGGCGCCCGAGCGAACCGAACGACGTGCGGCTCAGCAGCATGAGGCCGAGCGCGTGAATGCCCGCCGCGATGCTCGCGACGATCCACAGCCACGGCAGCACCGACAGGCCGCACCACGCGCCGAGCACCGCGAATACCTTGACGTCCGCGGCGCCCATCACGCGCAGTGCGAAAAACGGAAAAAGGGAAACGAGACCGACCACCCCGCCGATCAATGCGCCGGTCAATGTCGTATCGAACGGGTTTTGTCGGCAGACTGTAAAAATGATAACGGCAGCAAGACCAGCGAGCACCAATTCGTTGGGAATACGGCGATCGCGACAATCAGCAATTGCAACAGCCGCAGCCCAGGCAAAAAAGAACCCAATACTGAATAAATGAATCATTTCAGCCCCAGCCGCCCAGCGACGTGTTGCGGATTGCCGAAGCAATCCGCAATTCGTGGTAACGCGTATTTAGAAGTAAACGTTATGCCGCCGGCAATTTGCTGGCGATCGTACTGAACAGGTTGCTGAGGTCGGTACCGAGCGTGCCGACCGTCGTCGCGATGGCCACCGCGATCAGACCCGCGATCAACCCGTATTCGATCGCGGTTACCCCTGCCTCCTCCGTGAGGAAGCGATTCATCAGCTGTTTCATGTTGATCCTCGTGCCTTGAGTCCTCATTGGCCTTGCTTTTCGCTATCGGCCGACCTTGCCCCGCCATTCGACTTTAATGTCGGATCGGGCGGTTTCGTTATAACTCCTTTTTCAAGAGTTTCTAACAATTTGATACAAGTTAACATTCATGTCGGCGGCGTCCTCCTCGTATTCCCTGATGTACCAGGCCGTACAAATAGCGCGCGAGCGAATCTTATATCTGAATCTTTGTTGGTTCCACAATTTTGTCAATTTTGATCAGACATTATGACCACGCGCACGCTTATTTTTACGACTTCCCGGTAGTCCTTACACATAAGGACTTACGATAGGTTAGATCTACATACCTAATCCATTAGTAAAAAGTTCGATTCACATATCGACGAGCCGCCCGCGCATTTGCCGCACGTTACGCCGCGGACGTAACGAAAAACACGCGGCGTTACGTTACGAAGGCATAAGAATTCGGCCGCCGCCCCCAACTTCCGCCCCTTTCCAAGAGATGCCCCGCCTCGCTCAAACCCTTTTCCGACAAGGGGTTGCGGGACATCGGCGCGCGCACCGAAAAGATCGTCCAGAGAAATGGCATGCCAGTTGCAGAGAAGTCGGCCGCAGGTGCAGCACACCAATCATCAGACAACACACCAATGCGAGGACGTTATGAACATCGAGACCATTTCCCATGGCACGCTCCGGACGACTTTGATCGCGGCCACCGTAGCAACCATGCTCTCCCTCTCCGCTTGCGGCGGCTCCGGCTCGATCAGCAAGGGGCTCGACGGCTCGGGCTCCGGCTCCGGTAGCGGCAACGCGATTTCCACGACGGGCGACGGCTCAGGTTCGGGTTCGGGCGGCACGAGCGGCTCGGGTTCGGACGGCGGCTCAGGCTCGACGGGCGGCCTGTCGGGCGGCGGCGGCTCGACCTCCGGCGGCGGCTCGACTTCCGGCGGCGGTTCCACGTCGGGCGGCGGCACGTCGACCTCGTCGAGCATCAACGCACTCGGCACGATCGCCGGCAACACGGGCGGCATCATCAGCGGCGCCGGCTCGACCGTGTCGGGCCTCGGCACCGTCGTCGGCAGCCAGACGCTGCCCGGCGTGAACACGCAGACGACGCAAGCGCTCGGCGGCATCGTCCAGGACCTCGGCGGCGCAGTCAGCGCGCTCGGCACGGGCGTGACGAGCGGCATCGGCCAGCTCGGCTCGTCGACGAACCCGATCGGCACGACCGTCGCGAGCACGGGCGGCGTGGTCAGCCAGTTGGGCGGGGCCGTCACGCAAACGGGCAACCTCGTCACGAGTCTCGGCACGGGCCCGCTCGCGCCGCTGTCGCCTCTCACGTCGCCGCTCGGCGGCGCGGTCAGCACGCTCGGCAACACAATCACCGCGGGCGGCACGACGCTCACCACCGCACTGTCGACGGGCCCCGTCCAGCAACTGACGCAAACGGTCAGCTCGGCGATCACGCCGATCACGTCGATGGTCACGGGCACGACGCAAACGGTCGGCAACGTGACGGGCCTCGGCGCGCCCATGAACACGCTGCTCGGCACGATCGGCGGCGGCCTGAACCAGGCCGGCGCGCCGATCACGAAGACGGGCAACAATCCGGTCACGACGGGCCTCGGCCAGACGGTGTCGGCAACCGGCAACACGATCACGTCGGTCGGCGGCCTGCTGACGGGCAGCACCGGCTCGACGAATCCGCTCGCGCCGATCACGGCCGCGGTCGGCAGCCTGACGGGCACGCTGAGCGGCGTCGGCGGCGCGACCTCGGGCACCCCGCTCGCTCCGCTGACGAACGTCGTGTCGACGGTGACGGGCGCGCTCACGGGCGCAGCGGGCGGCACGTCGACGAGCAACCCGCTCGCGCCGGTCACGGGTCTCGTCTCGACCGTCACGGGCGCGCTCACGGGCGGTACGGGCTCGAGCAACCCGCTCGCCCCCGTCACCGGCCTCGTGTCGACTGTCACGGGCGCGCTCACCGGTGCGACCGGCGGCACGACGTCGACGAGCCCGCTCGCCCCGGTCACGAACCTCGTGTCGACCGCGACGGGCGCACTCGGCGGCGCAACGACGGCGCCGGCGACGAGCTCGACGACCACCGCGACGAACCCGGTCGCGAGCCTCACCGCGCCGCTGACCGGCACGAGCAGCGGCACGAGCGGGTCGACCAACCTGCTGTCGCCCGTCACGTCGCTCGTCGGCGGCCTGCTCGGCGGCATCAAGAAGTAAACAGGGCTCGCGCCCATCCAGCATCAGATAAGACAGCGAGGAGCAGCATCATGAATCAGCAACGTTTCGTTCCGGCGTCCGTGCTTACGGGCTGGCGCGTTCCGCTCACCACGCTCGCGACCGCGTGCGTGCTCGCCGCGTGCGGCGGCAGCGACATCGCCGCGCCGCCGTCCGCGGGCAACAGCGGCAGCGGCGGCAACACGACGCCGACCAATCCGAACAACCCGCCGCCGACCGCGACCGGCACGTCCGGCGTCGTCAACACGCTCGGCAAGACCGCGACCGATCTCGGCAACACGATCGGCTCGACAAGCGTGCCGGGCCTCGGCAGCGGCGTCACGCAAGGCGTCGGCGCGACGGTCGGCAGCACGGGCGGCATCCTCAACGCCGCGGCGGACGCGGTGAGCAACGGCCTCGGCCAGATCGGCTCGACGCAGAATCCGGTCGGCACGACGGTCGCCGGCCTCGGCAACGTCGTGAGCGCGGCGAGCAACACCGTGCAAGGTCTCAGCCAGACCGTGCAGGCTGTCGGCACGGGCCCGCTCGCACCGCTCTCGCCCGTCACGACGCCCGTCGCAGGCGCGCTGGCGACGGCGGCGAACGGCGTGAACGCGGCCGGCACGATGCTCGGCAGCGCGCTGTCGACGGGTCCTGTCCAGCAGATCACGCAGCCGATCAGCTCGGCCGTGACGCCGCTCGTCATCACGGCGGGCCAGGTCACTCAGACGGTCGGCACCACGACGGGCGTCGGCCAGCCGGTGTCGGGCCTGTTGCAGCAAGTCGGCGGCGCGATCAGCTCGGCCGGCCAACAGATCGCGGGCACGTCGTCGCAGCCGCTCGTCGGCGATGTCGGCCAGCTCGTGTCCTCGGTCGGCAACACCGTGACGAACGCGGGCGGCCTCGTCAATCCGGCCGCACCGAACGGTGCGGCGCCGATCCCGGGTCTCATCACGAGCCTCGTCGGCGGCTCGACGGCAACGGCCGCCACCGGTTCGGGCTCGGGCTCGACGCTCGGCAACCCGCTGAGCGGCGCGCTGTCGAGCCTCGGCGGAGGCGCGCTCGGCGGGAGCGCCACGTCCGGCGGCGCGAGCAATCCGCTCGCGCCCGTTACCGGTTTGCTGAATACTGTCACGGGCGCGCTCACGGGCGCGACGGGATCGAGCGGCGGCACGAATCCGCTCGCCCCCATCACGTCGCTCACGGGCGGCGCGACCTCGTCGACGAGCGGCTCGACCGGGCTCCTCGCACCAGTGACGAACACCCTCGGGACGCTGGGCAGCATGAGTAAGTGATACGAAGCACGGCGCGCTCCCTCCGGCGGGGAGCGCGCAGTCGGATTAGAACAACGGAAGACCACGATGCGCGGCGCGCGATATGCCGCGCATCTGCATTAGAAGATCACAAGCACAAAGAGGCCCACGAGGAATCACAATGAAATCCAGACACGAATCTTGGATGCTGTTGCTCGCGCTCGTTGCGGCCGCCGGCGCCGCGCACGCGCAAAGCCGCTCGGGCGGCAACCCGCTCGAAGCGCTGCCGCAGATCAACACGCCGCAGCGGCCGAGCGTGACCGTGCAGGTCGCGCCGCAGGAAGTCCAGGTGCAGGCGCTGCTCGCCCGCCATCTGACGCCGACCTCGTTCCAGGTCGCAGGCGTCAAGTCGATTCCGTTCGAAGAGATCTCGCAGCGCTTCACGCCGCTCGTCGGCAAGGACATTACGATCGGCCAGTTGATCGAAATGGCGAACGGCGTGACGAAGCTGTATCAGGAGCGCGGCTACGCACTGTCGTTCGCATTCATCCCCGCGCAGACGTTCGAGGGCGGCGTCGTGCGCGTGACGGTCGTCGAAGGCTACGTCGCGAACGTGAAGATCACCGGCCGGCCCGGCGCGATGGAACCGAAAGTCCGCGCGATCGCCGCGCACATCATGGACGACCGGCCGCTGCGCCGCGCGACGTTCGAGCGCTACGTGAACACGTTTGGCCTCTTGCCCGGCGTCACGGTGAAGGCGAACGTGCCGCCGCCGCAGAACACCGACGGCGCGACGACGCTCGAGCTCAACGTCGATCGCAAGCCGTTCAACGTGAGCGCGGGGCTCAACACGAACAACCCCGGCTTGCAGGGGCTCTTCACGGTGACCGAGAACGGCCTCACCTCGCTCGGCGAGCAGTTGAGCATCTCCGCCCTCTTCCCGAAAGGCCCGAACAACCAGACGTACGTGTCGTTCAACGGCGCCGTGCCGATCGGCAGCAACGGCCTCGTCACGCGTCTCGACGCGAGCCACTACCGCGGCAATCCGTCGGTCGACCAGACGGCGCTGCCAAATGTCCAGCGCACCGTCATCAACGACAAGCTCGGCCTGTCCGCGTCCTATCCGCTGATGCTGAGCAACCAGCGCAGCCTGCTCGGCACGGTGTCGGGCTACGCGTCGCACAGTGAAGATCGCTACCAGAACCAGATCACGGGTGCGATGATCGGCACGCGCTCGCAAGTGCGCGTGCTGCAGATGCAGCTCGACTACACGAGCGTGCAGCCGAAGCAGGTCCAGAAGCTGAGCTTCAACGTCGCGAAGGCATTCGACATTCTCGGCGCGTCGAAATCGGGCATCACGAACATTCCCGGCGTCACCGCGACGAATCCCGCATCGACGACGTTCGTGCGCACGGGCGCGACGTTCGTGCAGACGAACGAGTGGCCGTTCAAGATCGGCTCGACCGTGCAGCTCACCGGCCAGTACAGCCCCGATTCGTTGCCGACCACCGAGCAGATCTCGTTCGGCGCGCAGCGCTTCGCGCTCGGTTATCAGCCGGGCGAGACGTCGGGGGATTCCGGCTGGGGCGCGTCGCTCGAGTTCAATCGCGCATTCGCGCCGGGCTTCACGTATCTGAAGAACATCACGCCGTACGTCGTATACGACATGGCGCGCGTGTATCTGCATTCGGGCACGCCGGTGCCGCGCCGACTGTCGTCGGTCGGGCTCGGCGTGCGATTGACCGACAGCCGCTTCTACAACCTCGACGTGTCGATCGCGAAGCCCGTCGGCGACTCACCGATCGAGAGCGCATCGCGCAGCCCGCGCGTGAATGCGTCGTTCTCCTATCAGCTCTACTGACGCGCTCGCGCCCTTGCCGCTTCGCTTCGCGCACGCGGCCCGTCATGCGACGGGCCGCTTCCGTTTTCACTTCACATCTTCACGTCGATTAGAAGCACTTGTATCAAACGCGGCGCGCAGATTCACGTATTCTGCGCAAAGCTCGCATGCATCGCCGTTCAACGCAAACGGCCCCGCGAGCCCGATGAAAAAGACATTGTGCGATCCAAGGAGGAAGACATGTTTCAAATGACCCGTTCACTGCGCTCAATCACCGTTGCAGGCGCGCTCCTCGCATGCGCTGCGAGCGCATTCGCTCAAGCGGACAGCCCGATCGGCACATGGCAGACAATCGACGACCACACGGGCAAGCCGAAGGCACTCGTGCAAATCAGCGAAGACTCGAGCGGCGAACTGTCGGGCAAGGTCCTCAAGGGCCTCGGCGAGAACGACACGCCGGATCGCCGCTGCACCGCGTGCACCGACGAGCGCAAGGATCAGCTGATCAAGGGCATGACGATCATCAAGGCGATGAAGAAGGAAGGCGACGGCTGGGACGGCGGCAACATCCTCGACCCGGAAAACGGCAAGGTCTACAAATGCAAGATGAAGCTCGAAGAAGGCGGGCAGAAGCTCGTCGTGCGCGGCTACATCGGCGTGTCGCTGCTCGGTCGCTCGCAAACCTGGATGCGCGCGCAATAAGCCCATTCGACGCCGACAAGCGCTGCTTGTCGCCGCTCGCGTTCCGCGCTTCGCGAACGCTGGCGGCAAAACAAAACCGGCCTGTGCGTTTCCGCCAGGCCGGTTTTTTCATGCGCGCGATATGCTGCGCGCGTCGCGTCAGATCACGTGCTCGAGCGCGTGATCGTGACGAGGCGCGGTCGACGTCGTCGACGCTCCGCCGCTGCGCGCTTGCGCCGCTTTCGAGCGCGCATGCGTACGCATGCGCATCGCCATCAGCTCGCACAGATCATCGCTTTCTGCGCCGAACAGCTCGACCAGCACGCGCTTCAACGCGCCGGACTCGTGCCACGCCTTGAAGCGGCGATGACAGGTCTGATACGCGGGAAAACGGCGCGGCATCGCCGACCAGTTCGCGCCGCTATAGATCACCCACAGCACGCCGTTCAGCACCGCGCGCGTATCCGCGAGCGGCCTGCCGCGCAATTCCTTGCGCGGACGCAGCTCGGGCAGCAACGGAGCGACGCGCTGCCACTCCTCATCATTGATATCGCGATACGGCGTCATGTGTCTCTCCGTTCGTGAAGAACATGACGCAACGATATCGAGACGAATCGGCATTGGATACAACGCGCGCGCCGATTTAAGAATAGTTAATACCGAATTAACCGAAGTTAACCGTCTGGCGTGCTTTTTCGAATTCGGGCCGGGTCGTTCGGGGTTCACACCGTGCAATACGCGGCCGCCGGCCAGTCGGGTCGGATCAGGTCAGCGACGTGTCGATCAGGCGCCGCGGCGTCTCGAGATACTCCTTCGACTGCATCTCGACGATGCGCGAGACCGTCCGGCTGAATTCGTTCGCCATCGGTCCTTCGATGTACAGATCTTCCGCGGGCACCGCGGCCGACATCAGCAGCTTGACCTTGTGGTCGTACAGCACGTCGATGAGCCACGTGAAGCGGCGCGCCTCGGACGCCATCCGCGGCGACATCTGCGGCACCTCGGACAGCACGATCGCATGGAAGCGGCTCGCGAGCTCGAGGTAGTCGTTCTGCGAGCGCGGGCCGCCGCAGAGCGTCGCGAAATCGAACCAGACGACGCCGTCCGCGCGGCGCAGCGCCTTGATCTCGCGCTTTTCGATGTGCAGGATCGGGCTCTCGTCGGGCACCGCGGCGAGCTGCGCGAACGCATGGCGCAGCGCGCGATCGGCTTGCGCGCCGAGCGGCGTGTGATACATCCGCACCTGCGTGAGCGTGCGCTGCCGGTAGTCGACGCCTGCGTCGACGTTCAGCACGTCGAGCTTGTCCTTCAAGAGCGCGATCGCCGGCAGCATGCGGTCGCGATGCAATCCGTCGGGGTACAGATCGTCCGGATCGTAATTGGATGTCGTCACGAACTGCACGCCGTTCGAAAACAGCCGGTCGAGCAGCCGATACAGGATCATCGCGTCGGCGATGTCCGACACGTGGAATTCGTCGAAGCAGATGAGCCGATAGCGCTTCGCGATGCGGCGCGCGAGCTCGTCGAGCGGATCGGCCTGCCCTTTCAGCTCCTCGAGCTCGCGATGCACTTCTCGCATGAACTCGTGAAAATGCAGCCGCGTCTTGCGCTGCACCGGCACGACCGCATAGAAGCTGTCCATCAGGAAGCTCTTGCCGCGCCCGACGCCGCCCCACATGTAGACGCCGCGCGGCGGATCCGGGCGAATGACGAGTTTCTTGAACGCATTCGAGCGACGCGCCTTGTAGGCGACCCATTCGCCATAACAGCGCTGCAGGCGTTCGACCGCGGCGCGCTGCGCGGCATCGGACTGATAGCCGCGCGTCTTCAGCTCGTGCTCGTAGTATTCGGTGACGTTCATCATGCAAACCGGCAAAAACGAAGGCGAGCAGGAAAACCCACCCGCCTTCGCCGAGAAACTGCGACGCCGGCCGCGACGGCCGGCGCGCGGTGCTGCGTTTTCGCGCTTAGCTGTTGAGCGAGCGCTTGTCGACGGCGAGCGCCGCTTCGCGCATCACTTCGGACAACGACGGGTGCGGATGGCAGATCCGTGCGATGTCTTCCGACGCCGCCTTGAATTCCATCGCGACCACGGCTTCTGCGATCAGGTCCGACGCGTTCGGCGAGATCACGTGCACGCCGAGCAGCTCGTCCGTCTTCGCGTCGGCGATCATCTTCACGAAACCGTCCGAACGGCCCATGCCGAGCGCGCGGCCGTTGATCGAGAACGGGAACTTGCCCGACTTGATCTCGCGGCCTTCCGTCTTCAGTTGCTGCTCGGTCTTGCCGACCCACGCGATTTCCGGCTCGGTGTAGATCACCCACGGAATGCAGTTGTAGTCGATGTGCGGCTTCTGGCCGTCGATCACTTCCGCGACAAGCACGCCTTCGTCTTCCGCCTTGTGCGCGAGCATCGGGCCGCGCACGACGTCGCCGATCGCGTAGACGTTCGGCGCCGCGGTGCGGCAGTGGTCGTCGACGTCGATGAAGCCGCGCTCGTTCGCCTTCAGGCCGATCGCTTCGAGGCCGAGGTTGTCGGTGTTCGGCACGCGGCCGATCGACACGATCAGGCGATCCGCTTCGAGCGTCTTCGCGTTGCCGTCCTTGTCGGTGTACGCGATCGACACGCTGTCCGCGCCCGCCTTCACTTCGTCGATCTTCACGCCGAGGTTGATGTCGAGACCCTGCTTCTTGAACAGCTTCGCCGCTTCCTTCGCGAGCGCTTCGTCGGCCGCGCCGAGGAACGCCGGCAGCGCTTCGAGCACCGTCACTTCGGCGCCGAGGCGGCGCCACACCGAGCCGAGCTCGAGGCCGATCACGCCCGCGCCGATCACGGCGAGCTTCTTCGGCACCGTGTCGAACGTCAGCGCGCCTTCGTTGTCCGCGACGATCCTGTTGTCGACCGGCACGTTCGGCAGATGGCGCGCCTTCGAGCCCGTCGCGATGATCACGTTCTTCGCGGTGACGACCTCGGTTTCGCCTTCGCCGCTCACTTCGATCTGCACGCCGGCGTCGGTCTTGCCGGTGAACTTGCCGTGGCCCTTCAGCCACGTGATCTTGTTCTTCTTGAACAGGAACTCGATTCCGCCCGTCATCTTCTCGACGATCGCATCCTTGCGGCCGATCATCTTCGCGACGTCCATCTTCACGTCGCCGACGCTGATGCCGTGCTCGGCGAGGTGATGCGACGCCTTCTCGAACTCTTCCGACGAGGCGAGGAGCGCCTTCGACGGGATGCAGCCGACGTTCAGGCACGTGCCGCCCAACTTCAGCGCGCCCGCCGGGTTCTTCCATTTTTCGATACAGGCAACCGTTTTGCCCAACTGCGCGGCGCGGATCGCCGCGATGTAGCCGCCAGGGCCGGCGCCGATCACGACGACGTCAAATTCCTTCGACATGACAATCCTTTGATTTGGCAGCGGCGTGCCGAACGGGCGCCCGGAAAGGGGCGCCCGCGCGGCTCGCCGCAGCGGTTCGATGCGGGAAAAGCGTGCTTACAGGTCGAGCAGCAGGCGCGCCGGATCTTCGAGCGCGTCCTTCATCGCGACGAGCGACAGCACCGCTTCGCGGCCGTCGATGATCCGGTGGTCGTACGACAGCGCGAGATAGTTGATCGGACGGATCACGATCTGGCCGTTCTCGACGACCGGGCGCTCCTTCGTCGCGTGCACGCCGAGGATTGCCGACTGCGGCGGGTTGATGATCGGGGTCGACAGCATCGAGCCGAATACGCCGCCGTTCGAGATCGAGAACGTACCGCCCGTCATTTCGTCGATCGACAGCTTGCCGTCCTTCGCCTTCTGGCCGAATTCGGCGATCTTCTTCTCGATCTCGGCGAGGCTCAGTTGATCCGCGTTGCGCAGGATCGGCACGACGAGGCCGCGCGGCGAACCGACCGCGATGCCGATGTCGAAGTAGCCGTGGTAGACGATGTCGTTGCCGTCGATCGACGCGTTCACGAGCGGGAACTTCTTCAGCGCGTGGACCGCGGCCTTCACGAAGAACGACATGAAGCCGAGCTTCACGCCGTGTTCCTTCTCGAATTTGTCCTTGTACTTCGCACGCAGGTCCATGACGGGCTGCATGTTCACTTCGTTGAACGTCGTCAGGATCGCGTTCGTCTGCTGCGACTCGAGCAGACGCTCGGCGATACGCGCGCGCAGACGCGACATCGGCACGCGCTGTTCCGGACGGTCGTTGAGCCACGTCGTCGCCGACGCCGGCACCTTCACTTCCGGCAACGCCGGCTTCGCGGCGGCCAACGCCCGCGCGGCGGCCGGAGCGGCCTTCGGCGCGCTGCCCGCGGACAGCACGTCGCCCTTCGTGATGCGGCCGTCGCGGCCCGAGCCGGCGACGTCGCCTGCGGCGAGACCCTTCTCGGCCATCAGCTTCGCGGCGGACGGTGCAGCGGCAGCCGTGCTCGACGCAGCGGCGGCAGCCGGTTGCGCGGCCGGTGCGGCAGCGGGTGCTGCGGCCGGCTGGACTTCGGCTTCGCCGGCCGCGGCAGCGGCGGCGCCCGCCTTCGCTTCGGTGTCGATCGTCGCGATCAATTGGTCGGCGACGACCGTGTCACCATCGTTCTGCAGTACTTGCGCGAGCACGCCCGCGGCGGGCGCCGGCACTTCGAGGACGACCTTGTCGGTCTCGAGCTCGATCAGGATTTCGTCTTGCGCGACGGCTTCGCCGAGCTTCTTCTTCCACTGCAGCATGGTCGCTTCCGAAACCGATTCGGAGAGCTGGGGGACTTTGACTTCTACGATAGCCATTTGAATTTCCTGGATGCTTAATCTGGGTAATGACGAGACGTTTGCGTGCGCTGTCGGGAGTCGCGGCGCGCGGCGCGCGCGATCGAAAGCGTGCGGGAAAGCGCACCGCGCCTTCCCGCTTCGCTGCGTCTCTTTATTTCGCGATCGATGCGCTCTTCAAGCGGCCGAATGCGCCTTCGATGAGGGCCTTCTGCTGCTCGTAGTGCTTCGCGTAATAGCCGACGGCCGGCGAGGCGGAAGCCGGGCGGCCGCTGTACGCGAGCTTCTGCCCTTCCTTCATGCCTTCCTTCAGGTGGTGTTCGACGTAGAACCACGGACCCTGATTTTGCGGCTCGTCCTGCACCCAGACCACTTCCGTCGCGTTCTCGAACCGCTTCATCTCCGCTTCGAACTGCTTGTGCGCGAACGGATAGAGCTGCTCGATCCGGACGATCGCGACGTCGTTCGCCTTCGCTTCGCGGCGATGCGCGACGAGGTCGTAGTACACGCGGCCCGAACAGGCCAGCACGCGCTTGACCTTCTTCGCGTCGATGCCGCCGTCGACTTCGCCCAGCACCGGCTGGAACGAACCCTTCGCCAGCTCCGACAGGTCCGACACCGCTTCCTTGTGGCGCAGCAGCGACTTCGGCGTCGCCACGACGAGCGGCTTGCGGAACAGGCGGATCATCTGGCGGCGCAGCAGATGGAAAATCTGCGCCGGCGTCGTCGGCTGCACCACTTGCATGTTGTGATCCGCGCAGAGCTGCAGGAAACGCTCGATGCGAGTCGACGAGTGCTCCGGACCCTGGCCTTCGTAGCCGTGCGGCAGCAGCATCGTCAGGCCCGACACGCGGCCCCACTTCACTTCGCCCGACGAGATGAACTGGTCGATCACGACCTGCGCGCCGTTGACGAAGTCGCCGAACTGCGCTTCCCACGCGACGAGCGTGTTCGGCTCGGCGGTCGAATAGCCGTATTCGAAGCCCAGCACCGCCTCTTCCGACAGCACCGAGTCGATCACCGTGAACTTCGCCTGGCCTTCGGCGATGTTCTGCAGCGGCACATAGGTGCCGTCGTTCCAGCGCTCGCGGTTCTGGTCGTGCAGCACCGCGTGGCGGTGGGTGAACGTGCCGCGGCCCGAGTCCTGGCCGGTCAGGCGCACGGCGTAGCCCGACGCGACGAGCGATGCGAACGCGAGGTGCTCGCCCATGCCCCAGTCGAGCGGCTGCTCGCCGCGCGCCATCGCGCGACGATCGTTGATCACGCGCTCGACGAGCGGGTGGACCTTGAAGTTCTCGGGCACCGTCGTGATGCGTTCGCCGAGGCGCTTCAGCTCGGCAAGCGGCACCGCGGTGTCGGCCGCGTCGGTCCACTTGCGGTTCAGGAACGGCATCCAGTCGACCGCGTATTTGCTCTTGTAGTTCGACAGCACCGGATCGACCGTGTGATGGCCGTCGTCCATCGCCTTGCGGTACGCCTTCACGAAGCCATCGCCTTCTTCAGCCGTGATCACGCCCTGCTGGACGAGCTTCTCCGCGTACAGCGCGCGGGTGCCCGGGTGCTGCGCGATCTTCTTGTACATCAGCGGCTGCGTGACGGCCGGCGTGTCCTGCTCGTTGTGGCCGAGCTTGCGGAAGCAGACGATGTCGATCACGACATCCTTGTGGAACTGCATCCGGTAGTCGATCGCGATCTGCGTCGCGAGCACGACCGCTTCCGGATCGTCGCCGTTCACGTGCAGCACCGGCGCCTCGATCATCTTGACGACGTCGGTGCAGTACAGCGTCGAGCGCGAATCGCGCGGGTCCGACGTCGTGAAGCCGATCTGGTTGTTGATGACGATGTGCAGCGTGCCGTGCGTGCCGTAGCCGCGCGTCTGCGCGAGGTTCAGCGTTTCCATCACGACGCCCTGGCCCGCGAACGCCGCGTCGCCGTGGATCTGCACGGGCAGCACTTGCAGGCCGTCGGCGTCGCCGCGGCGGTCCATCCGCGCCTTCGCGGAACCTTCGACCACCGGGTTGACGATTTCGAGGTGCGACGGGTTGAACGCGAGCGACAGGTGAACCGGGCCGCCTTCCGTCGAGACGTCCGACGAGAAGCCCTTGTGATACTTCACGTCGCCTGCCGGCAGATCGTCGACGTGCTTGCCTTCGAATTCGGCGAAGAGATCGGCCGGCATCTTGCCGAGCGTGTTCACGAGCACGTTCAAACGGCCGCGGTGCGCCATGCCGATGACGATTTCCTGCACGCCCTTCGAGCCCGCGTGCCGGACGACTTCGTCCATCGATGCGATGAAGCTCTCGCCGCCTTCGAGCGAGAAGCGCTTCTGGCCGACGTACTTCGTGTGCAGGTAGCGCTCGAGGCCTTCGGCGGCCGTCAGGCGGTTCAGGATGTGCTTCTTCTTGTCAGCCGAGAAGTTCGGCGTCGCGCGGATCGTCTCGAGGCGATCCTGCCACCAGCGCTTCTGCTCCGGGTCGCCGATGTACATGAACTCGGCGCCGATCGTGCCGCAGTACGTGTCGCGCAGACCCTTGACGATGTCGCGCAGCGACGCCTGCTCGAAACCGAAATACAGGTTGCTCGCACTGAACGTCTGGTCGAGGTCGGCTTCGGAGAAATCGTAGAACGCGGGTTCCAGCTCGGGAATCGCGGGACGCTCGCGGCGCTTCAGGGGATCGAGATTGGCCCATTGCGAGCCGAGGAAGCGATAAGCGCTGATGAGCGACTGAACGTGAACTTGCTTGCGGGCGGTAGCGAGGTTGCCGCCGCTTTCGCGCGGGATGAAAGCGTTGGCTTTCGCGCGCTGCGCGAACGATTCGACGATCGGATTGTGGGCCACGTCGCTCGCGTTGGAACCGTCGGTCGCGGGAACATTTTGCAGTGCGTCGAAATATTCGCGCCAGTTTTCCGGCACCGACGCCGGATTATCCAAATAGGCTTCGTACAGTTCTTCAACATACGAAGCGTTGCCGCCGAACAAATACGAGTTCAGCTGGAACTGCTTCATTACATCTGACATTTGACGCTCACCTTTCTTCGAGCTTCTCGAGAAATAGCGGGTTACTCAACCTTCCGCGACACGGCCTGACCGTTTAGCGGATTGCGCGAATCAAGTCTTGCTTGGAAGGACCTAAAACTTGCGTGCGCGCAGCATATCACAGAAAACCCTGCGGCGAGCACGGCGATAGCGCCCTGAAAGCCCGTCCCGGCGGGCTTTCGCGCGGTTCGCGATCATTCCGGCGGCAGCATGCAACACTGTTTTTCAAACGGCGTGCCCACCCTCTTTCCGCACATGCGAAAAAGCCGCCCGAAGGCGGCTCTTTCGATGCATCGCGGAGGCGGCGCGACGCGCGGGCAACGCCCGGCGAACGTTCAGCCGGCTTCGGCTTCGCGGCTCGCGCGGCGACGCTCGTGCTCCTTCAGGTGACGCTTGCGCAGGCGGATCGACTGCGGCGTCACCTCGACGAGTTCGTCGTCGTCGATGAATTCGACCGCGTATTCAAGCGACATCTGGATCGGCGGCACGAGGCGCACCGCTTCGTCGGTGCCCGACGCGCGCACGTTGGTCAGCTGCTTGCCCTTGATCGGGTTCACCACCAGGTCGTTGTCGCGGCTGTGGATGCCGATGATCATGCCTTCATAGAGCGCGTCGCCCGGCTTCACGAACATGCGGCCGCGATCCTGCAGCTTCCACAGCGCATAGGCAACCGCCGCGCCGTCGTCCTGCGAGATCAGCACGCCGTTGCGGCGCTCGCCGACCGAACCTTCCCTGACCGGCGCGTACGCATCGAAGATGTGGCTCATCAGGCCCGTGCCGCGCGTGAGCGTGAGGAATTCGCCCTGGAAGCCAATCAGGCCGCGCGCCGGAATCCGGTATTCGAGACGCGTGCGGCCGCGGCCGTCCGACACCATGTCGAGCATCTCGCCCTTGCGACGGCCGAGTTCCTCCATCACGCCGCCCTGGTGCTCGTCTTCGAGATCGACCGTCAGGAGTTCGTACGGTTCGTGCTTGACGCCGTCGACTTCCTGCATCACGACGCGCGGACGCGACACCGCGAGCTCGTAGCCTTCGCGGCGCATGTTCTCGACCAGGATCGTCAGGTGCAGCTCGCCGCGGCCCGACACCTCGAACACCGTTTCGTCGCCCGTGTCCTTCACGCGCAGCGCGACGTTGTGGTTCAGCTCCTTCATCAGGCGGTCGCGGATCTGGCGGCTCGTCACGAACTTGCCTTCGCGGCCCGCGAGCGGCGACGAATTGACGAGAAAGTTCATCGTCAGCGTCGGCTCGTCGACAGTGATCATCGGCAGCGCTTCAGGCGTGTCGACCGCGCAGATCGTCGCGCCGATGCCGACGTCCTCGATGCCGTTGATGAGCACGATGTCGCCCGCCTCGGCCGACTCGACCTGCACGCGCTCGAGACCCTCGAACGACAGCACCTGGTTGATCTTGCGGCTCAGCACGTCGCCTTCCGGGCCGAAGCGCATCACGACCGGCATGCCGGGCTTGATGCGCCCGCGCGTGATGCGGCCGACGCCGATCCGGCCGACGTACGTCGAGTAGTCGAGCGACGTGATCTGCAGTTGCAGCGGCGCTTCCGGATCGGCCGGACGCACCGGCACGTGCTCGAGGATCGCCTCGAACAGCGGACGCATGTCGCCGTCTCGCGCGGCCGGATCGAGCGATGCGTAGCCGTTCAGGCCCGACGCGTAGACGATCGGGAAGTCGAGCTGCTCTTCGGTCGCGCCGAGCTTGTCGAACAGGTCGAACGTCTGGTTGATCACCCAGTCGATCCGCGCGCCCGGACGGTCGATCTTGTTGACGACGACGATCGGCTTGAGACCGAGCGCGAGCGCCTTCTTCGTCACGAAGCGGGTCTGCGGCATCGGGCCTTCGACCGCGTCGACGAGAAGGAGCACCGAGTCGACCATCGACAGCACGCGCTCCACTTCACCGCCGAAGTCCGCGTGTCCCGGCGTGTCGACGATGTTGATGTGCGTGCCTTCGTACTCGACCGCGCAGTTCTTCGCGAGAATCGTGATCCCGCGCTCCTTTTCGATGTCGTTCGAATCCATCACCCGCTCGGCGACCTGCTGGTTCTCGCGGAAGGTGCCGGACTGGCGAAGCAGTTGGTCGACGAGCGTCGTCTTGCCGTGGTCGACGTGGGCGATGATGGCGATGTTGCGAAGGGCGCGGGTCATAGAAACCTGAAAACGGATGGAACGCGCAAACGCGCGCGCACCGTTGCCCGATGCGCGCGCGATTTGCAGCTTGAAAAGCCTGAAATTATAGCACGTCAATATGTCGCAAGCTGAGCCGCCCGTTGCGGTGCGGCATCGGCGCCGCCATCCGCCAGTCGCCGATGGGCCCACTCGCGTCAGGGCCATTTTTGCAGTTCTGCATCCAAATGGAGCTTCAATTAACATTTGCCGCAGCAACTAATCGCGCCTATACTGCTGCCTAGTCAACTATTGCAGCCTCAGAGAATTTATGTCGGACCCCTCTTCCCCGCAGCATGATCTCGATCTGTCCCTGTATCAGATCAACGACAGCGTCGGCTATCTGATGTCGCGCGTGAAATCGCTGATGACGAACATGGTCACGCAGCGCACGCAGACGGAACTCGGCATCACCGGCACGCAGGCGACCATGCTGTTCATGCTCGCCGTCGGCAAATGCTCGACGGCGGCCGAGCTCGCGCGCGAGTACGGCATCGACGCAAGCGCGATCACGCGCCTGCTCGACCGCGTCGAGAAGCGCGGCCTGCTGCAGCGGGTGCGCAGCAACGAGGACCGGCGCGTCGTGCGGCTCGAACTGACCGACGAAGGACGCGAACTCACGAGGCGCATGCCGGCAATCTTCCGCAGCGTGCTCGATCAGGTGCTCGATGGCTTCACGCCCGAGGAAGTCGGCTTCCTCAAGAGCATGCTGCGTCGCATTCTCGTCAATTCAGGCGAATGTCCGGGTACCGGCGGAAGCCCATCGTAAATATTGCCGCAACAAGTAATTCAGACAGATAAATGTAAGGAAATCCTTGCAGTGTCCACTATTCATTCCGAGTCAGATTCCGAGTCAGGATACCCAGCAATGAAAACCTTCCCGTTGTCCGCCTGCCGGACCGCCACGGCCGTCGCGGTCGCCGCGCTCGCGCTCGCGGGATGCGCGAACTATTTCGGCATCAAGAGCGACAAGGCAATGGCCCCCGCGACGCAGTTCGAAAGCACGCAGAGCCTGCCCGCGCAAGGCGGCCAGTGGCCGTCGCTCGACTGGGCGAACCAGTTCGGCGATTCGCAGTTGCCGAAGCTGATCGACGAGGCGCTCGAAGGCAATCCGACGATCGCGCAGGCGCAGGCGCGGATCGCGAAGGCGTCGTCGTACATCGAGTCGTCGCGCTCGACGCTCCTGCCGCAGGCGGACGCGAAGTATTCGTGGACCCGCGAGCTGTATTCGGGCAACGCCCTCTTCCCGCCGCCGTTCGGCGGCCAGTGGTACAGCGAGAACAACGCACTCGCGAGCGCGTCGTGGGAGCTCGACCTGTGGGGCAAGAACCGCGCGCGCCTCCATGCGGCCGTGTCGCAGGAAAAGGCCGCCGAAGCCGACATGCAGCAGGCGCGCGTGACGCTCGCGACATCGGTCGCGCGCACCTATAACCAGCTCGCGCAGCTCTACGCGCTGCGCGACATCGCCGAGCGCGAGATCTCGAACCGGCAGACAGTCGGCAAGATCACCGACGGCCGCGTCGGCGCGGGCCTCGACACCAACGTCGAGCGCCAGACCGCGCGCGGCAACATCGCGACGAGCCAGTCGACGCTATCCGATCTCGACGGCCAGATCACGAACGTGCGCTATCAGCTCGCCGCGCTGCTCGGCAAGGGCCCCGACCGCGGGCTGAAAATCGCGGCACCCGTGCTGAGCCCGGGCGCTGCGGTCGCGCTGCCGGACAACCTGCCCGCCGATCTCGTGTCGCGCCGCCCGGACATCGTCGCCGCGCGCTGGCAGGTCGAGGCGGCGATGCACGACGTGAAGGAAGCGAAAGCCGAGTTCTTCCCGGACATCAACCTCGCGGCGGGCTTCGGCTTCGATGCGTTCGGCTGGGGCAAATTCCTGAACTTCGCGAGCCGCCAGGCGCAATTCGGCCCGGCGATCCATCTGCCGATCTTCGACGGCGGCGCGTTGCGCGCACGGCTGAAGGGCCGCTACGCCGACTTCGATCTGTCCGTCGCGAACTACAACCAGGCGCTGATCAATGCCTTGAACGACGTCGCGACGCAAGTCGCGTCGATCCGCTCGATCGACACGCAGATGGGCGACGCGCAGCGCGCGCTCGACGCGTCGACGCGCGCGTACGAGCTTGCGGTGATCCGCTACAAGGCGGGCCTGTCGCCGCAACTGCAGGTATTGAATGCGGACAGCAATCGGCTCGCCGCCGAGCAGACGGTGACGAACCTGAAGATGCGCCGCCGCGACCTTCAAATCGGCCTCGCGAAGGCGCTCGGCGGCGGCTTCGACGCGACCGGCACGCGGCTCGCCGCGCCCGCCCCCGCGTCGACGCCGGACGCCTCCGCGCAGCACGCGTCGAACTGAATTCCCGGACACATCCGGACCCTCGCTTTAATCGCCTTAGATAGAAGACGGAGAAACTCGCCATGAGCGACCCTCAACAAAACGCAGCGACCGCGCAGCCGCAGAGCAACGGCAAGCGCAAGCGGATGATGACGCTGCTCGTCGCGGTGATCGCGATCGCCGCGATCGCCTACGGCCTCTATTACCTGCTCGTCGCGCGCTTCCACGAATCCACCGACGACGCCTATGTGAACGGCAATGTCGTGCAGATCACGCCGCAGGTGACGGGCACCGTGATCGCGGTGAAGGCGGACGACACGCAGACCGTGAAGGCAGGCGACCCGCTCGTCATGCTCGACCCGGCCGATTCGCAAGTTGCGCTGCAGCAGGCTGAGGCGAACCTCGCGCAAACGGTGCGCCAGGTGCGCGGCCTCTATGTCAACGACGACCAGTACCGCGCGCAGGTCGCGCTGCGCCAGTCGGACCTGTCGAAGGCGCAGGACGACCTGCGCCGCCGGCTCGCCGTCGCGCAGACGGGCGCCGTGTCGCAGGAAGAAATCTCGCACGCGCGCGATGCGGTGAAGGCCGCGCAGGCATCGCTCGACGCCGCCGAGCAGCAGCTCGCGTCGAATCGCGCGCTCACCGCGAACACGACGATCACCGATCATCCGAACGTGCTCGCCGCCGCCGCGAAGGTCCGCGACGCGTATCTGGGCAACGCGCGCAACACGCTGCCCGCGCCCGTCACCGGCTATGTCGCGAAGCGCTCGGTGCAGGTCGGACAGCGCGTGTCGCCGGGCACGCCGCTGATGTCGGTCGTGCCGCTCGCCGCCGTGTGGGTCGACGCGAACTTCAAGGAAGTGCAGTTGAAGCACATGCGGATCGGCCAGCCGGTCGAGCTGACGGCCGACATCTACGGCTCGTCGGTCAAGTACCACGGCAAGGTGATCGGCTTCTCGGCCGGCACGGGCGCCGCGTTCTCGCTGCTGCCGGCGCAGAACGCGACGGGCAACTGGATCAAGGTCGTCCAGCGTCTGCCCGTGCGCGTCGAGCTCGATCCGAAGGATCTGAAGGATCATCCGCTGCGGATCGGCCTGTCGATGCAAGTTGACGTCGACATCAAGGACGAAAGCGGCAACCAGCTCGGCAACGTGCAGAACACCGTATACGAGACCGACGTGTTCGCGAAGTACGGCGACGAAGCGAATGCGGAGATCGCGCGCATCATCGCGGCGAACTCGGGCGGCTCGGGCGGGCCGACGCCGGCCGCGAAGGTCGCCGGCCGCACATCGAACCTGATGTAAGCGCCTTTCACGCCGGACCACGAAGCATGGCACAGCCACAAGCTCCCCTTCCTCCGCTCACCGGCGGACAGCTCATACTCGGCACGATCGCGGTATCGCTCGCCGTGTTCATGAACGTGCTCGACACGTCGATTGCCAACGTCGCGATCCCGACGATCTCGGGCGACCTCGGCGTGTCGTCCGACCAGGGCACTTGGGTCATCACGTCGTTCGCGGTCGCGAACGCGATCTCGGTGCCGCTCACGGGCTGGCTCACCGAGCGCTTCGGCCAGGTACGCCTTTTCCTCGCGTCGATCATCCTGTTCGTGATCTCGTCATGGATGTGCGGGCTTGCGCCGACGCTGCCGTTCCTGCTTGCGTCGCGCGTGCTGCAAGGCGCGGTCGCCGGGCCGATGATCCCGCTGTCGCAAGCGCTGCTGCTGTCGAGCTATCCGCGTGCGAAAGCGCCGATGGCGCTCGCGCTGTGGTCAATGACGACGCTGATCGCGCCCGTGGCCGGCCCGATTCTCGGCGGCTGGATCTCGGACAACTACTCGTGGCCATGGATCTTCTATGTGAACATTCCGGTCGGCTTCGCCGCCGCGGCCGTCACGTGGATGATCTATCGCAGTCGCGAGTCGGCCGTCCGCCGCGCGCCGATCGACGGCGTCGGGCTCGCGCTCCTCGTGATCTGGGTCGGCTCGCTGCAGGTCATGCTCGACAAGGGCAAGGACCTCGACTGGTTCGCGTCGACGACGATCGTCGTGCTCGCGCTCACCGCGCTGATCGCGTTTGCGTTCTTCGTCGTCTGGGAGTTGACGGCCGAGCATCCGGTCGTCGATCTGTCGCTGTTCCGGATGCGCAACTTCACGGGCGGCACGATCGCGCTGTCGGTCGGCTACGGGCTCTACTTCGGCAATCTCGTGCTGCTGCCACTGTGGCTGCAAACGCAGATCGGCTACACGGCGACCGACGCGGGACTCGTGATGGCGCCCGTCGGCTTTTTCGCGATCCTGCTGTCGCCGCTCACGGGCAAGTTTCTGTCGCGCACCGATCCGCGCTACATCGCGACGGCCGCATTCCTGACGTTCGCGCTGTGCTTCTGGATGCGCTCGCGCTACACGACGGGCGTCGACGAATGGTCGCTGATGGCGCCGACCTTCGTGCAAGGCATCGCGATGGCGGGCTTCTTCATTCCGCTCGTATCGATTACGCTGTCCGGCCTGCCCGGCCACCGGATTCCGGCGGCGTCGGGTCTGTCGAACTTCGTGCGGATCATGTGCGGCGGCATCGGGACGTCGATCTTCCAAACCGCGTGGGACCACCGGAACAACTTCCACCACGCGCAGCTCGTCGAACAGGCGAATCCGTACAACCCGACGTTCAATCAAGCGGTCACGCAGATGGGCCAGCTCGGCCTCACGCGGGAGCAGGCGCACGGGCTCATCAACAACCTCGCGACGCAGCAGGCCGCACAGTTGGGCGTGAACGACCTGTTTTACATCTCGGCCGCGATCTTCGTGCTGCTGATCGCGCTCATCTGGATCACGAAGCCCGAGCGTGCGGGCGGCGGCGATTCGAGCGCGGCGGCGTCGGCCGCGCACTGAGCGGCGCTTCGCGCCGTTCACGCCGCACCAAGCAAAACGCCCGGCCTTCGAGCCGGGCGTTTTGTTTTGCTGACGTCGTATCGATCACGCTGACATCGCGCGCGCTGCGTCCCTGCATGCCGTGTGGCGCGACGGCGTATCCATCGTCGGCGCGGCATCGCACTTCGCCTTGCTTGTTGCGCGCGGAGCGGCGCTGGCCGGCCTCGCCGCGACCCGCCCAAGCGACTACGCGCCCGTCACGACGAGCCGTTCCGGCGCGAGCACCCCTTCTATCGCACGCGCGACGCCGAGTAGCCGGTCGTCGCCGTCGTAGACGCGCACGCGCGCGCCTTCGTCCGTAGGCCGCGCGGCCAGTTCGGCGAGCTTCAGGCGCTGGCCGTGAAGAAAACGCTTCGCGAGCGCCGCGTCGAGCTTCACGAGCGGGAACGTCGACAGCAGCGTGTCAACGGGCGCGAGTCGCGCGTCGCGCTCGACTTGCGTCGCGGCGTCGAGCGCATCGAGCGTTACCGCATGCTCGAGCGTCAGCGAACCGACGCCGGTACGGCGCAGCATCGTCAGATGCGCGCCGCAGCCGAGCGCTTCGCCGATGTCCTCGGCGAGCGTGCGCACATAGGTGCCCTTGCTGCACGTGACGCGAAACGTCACGTCGGGCACCGCGCACGACAGGAGCTCGAGCGAGCGGATCGTCACCGTGCGCCCTTCGCGCTCGACCGTCTGGCCGGCGCGCGCATATTCGTATAGCGGCTTGCCGTCGCGCTTCAACGCCGAGTACATCGGCGGCACCTGCACGATATCGCCGGTGAAACGCGCGAGCGTCGCATCGACTGCGGCCTCGTCGCAGGCCACGTCGCGCGTGTCGAGCACGTCGCCTTCGGCGTCGCCTGTCGTCGTGCGCACGCCGAGGCGCATCGTCGCTTCATAGGTCTTGTCGGCGTCGAGCAGATCCTGCGAAAACTTCGTCGCTTCGCCGAAGCATAGCGGCAGCAATCCCGATGCGAGCGGATCGAGCGTGCCCGTGTGGCCCGCTTTCTTCGCAAGATACAGGCGCTTGGCGCGCATCAGCGCGTCGTTGCTCGAAAGCCCGACCGGCTTGTCGAGCAGCAGCACGCCGTCGAGCGCGCGGCGCGGAATCCGGGGGCGAGGCGAAACAGTCGTCATGTGGTCTTCGCGCAAGGGCTCGTGCGATGCTCAGTCGTCCTTCGCACGCGTCGCGTTTGCCTCTTCAATGAGGCGCGACATCGCGACGGCCTTCTCGATCGTCTGGTCGTAATGGAAATGGAGTGTCGGCACCGTGTGAATGTGCAGGCGCTTGAAGAGCAGATTGTGCAGATGGCCGGCTGCGTGATTGAGCGCGTCCTGCGTGTCCGCGGGATTGCCCGTGAGCGCGGTGAAATAGACCTTCGCGTGCGCGTAGTCGGGCGTGAGCTCGACCGACTGGATCGTGACGATCCCGATGCGCGGGTCCTTGACCTCGCGCATGATGAGCTCCGACAGATCACGCTGGATCTGATCGGCGATCTGCACGTTGCGATTGGGAGAACTGCGTTTTTTAGTCATGGTAAATCCGTCATCCGGTTGATCGGCGCTGCGCGCGACACCGTTCATGAAAATGGGCGGGACGGGCCCAAGCCCGACCCGCCCATTCAAGCCGTCACGCCGATGTTACAGCGTACGCGCGACTTCCGTGACCTCGAACACTTCGAACTGATCGCCTTCGACGATATCGTTGAAGTTCTTGATCGACATACCGCATTCGAAGCCCTGCTTCACTTCCTTCACATCGTCCTTGAAGCGTTTCAGCGAATCGAGCTCGCCGGTGAAGATCACGACGTTGTTGCGCAGCACGCGCACCGACGACGTGCGCTTGACGACGCCGTCCGTGACCATACAGCCCGCGACCGCGCCGACCTTCGGCACCTTGAATACCTGGCGCACCTCGACCATGCCCGTCACGACTTCGCGCTTCTCCGGCGCGAGCATGCCCGACATCGCTGCCTTCACCTCATCCACTGCGTCGTAGATGATGTTGTAGTAGCGGATGTCGATGCCGTTCGACTCGGCGAGCTTGCGAGCCTGAGCGTCCGCACGCGTGTTGAAGCCGATGATGACGGCCTTCGATGCGGTCGCGAGGTTGACGTCGCTTTCGCTGATGCCGCCCACCGCGCTGTGCACGATCTGCACGCGCACTTCGTCGGTCGACAGCTTGAGCAGCGACTGCACGAGCGCTTCCTGCGAGCCCTGCACGTCCGCCTTGATGATGAGCGGCAGGTTCTGCACTTCGCCCTCGCCCATCTGCTCGAGCATGCTTTCGAGCTTCGCCGCCTGCTGCTTCGCGAGCTTGACGTCGCGGAACTTGCCTTGACGGAACAGCGCGATTTCGCGCGCCTTGCGCTCGTCCGGCAGCACGATGACTTCCTCGCCCGCGCCCGGCACTTCGGACAGGCCCTGAATTTCGACCGGGATCGACGGGCCGGCTTCCTTCGTCGGCTTGCCGTTCTCGTCGAGCATCGCGCGCACGCGGCCGTACGCAGAACCTGCAAGCACTACGTCGCCGCGATTCAGCGTACCGGATTGTACGAGCACCGTCGCGACCGGACCCTTGCCCTTGTCGAGCTTCGCTTCGATCACGATGCCCTTCGCGGGCGCGTCGACGGGCGCCTTCAGCTCCAGCACTTCCGCCTGCAGCAGCACGTTCTCGAGCAGGTCGTCGATGCCGACGCCCGTCTTCGCCGACACCGGCACGAACGGCGAATCGCCGCCGTACTCTTCCGGCACGACGCCTTCCGCGACGAGTTCCTGCTTGACGCGATCCGGATTCGCCTCCGGCTTGTCGATCTTGTTGATCGCGACGACGATCGGCACCCCGCCCGCCTTCGCGTGCGAGATCGCTTCCTTCGTCTGCGGCATCACGCCGTCGTCGGCCGCAACCACCAGAATGACAATGTCGGTCGCCTTCGCGCCGCGCGCACGCATGGCCGTGAACGCCTCGTGACCCGGGGTATCGAGGAACGTGACGACGCCGCGCGGCGTTTCGACGTGGTATGCGCCGATATGCTGCGTAATGCCGCCCGCTTCGCCCGCCGCAACCTTCGCACGACGGATGTAGTCGAGGAGCGACGTCTTGCCGTGGTCGACGTGACCCATGACGGTGACGACGGGCGGACGCGGCAGTTGCTCCGCATCGCTGCCGGCCTCGCCTTCGACGAGCAGCGCTTCCGGATCGTCGAGCTTCGCGGCGACCGCACGGTGGCCGAGCTCCTCGACGACGATCATCGCGGTTTCCTGGTCGAGCACCTGATTGATCGTGACCATCTGGCCGAGCTTCATCATCACCTTGATGACTTCCGAAGCCTTCACCGCCATCTTGTGCGCAAGATCCGCGACGGAGATGGTTTCCGGCACATGCACTTCACGCACGATCGGCTCGGTCGGCGCCTGGAACGACGATGCACTATCCTGATGCTTGCCGCGACCCTTCGGGCCGCCGCGCCAGCCGCGATCAACGCCGCCGCTCGAATCGCCGCGCGTCTTGATCCCGCGGCGCTTCGCTGCGTCGTCCTGCCAGCCGCTCTTGCCGGTGCCCGGCTTCTTGGCGCGATCGCCCGCAGGCGCAGCGGCGGGCGCCGGTGCGGCGCCCGCCGGCTTCTTCGGCGCGGGACGG
Organism: Burkholderia sp. ABCPW 14; assembly: GCF_001523835.1. NCBI lineage: Bacteria > Pseudomonadati > Pseudomonadota > Betaproteobacteria > Burkholderiales > Burkholderiaceae > Burkholderia > Burkholderia sp. ABCPW 14. The sequence continues at coordinate 81,983 of NZ_LOVS01000082.1, forward strand.
GCCGCGGCCGCCTCGCCGGCGGGCTTCGCCGGCTTGTGCAGCGTGCCCTTCGCCTCGGCCGCCTTCGCAGCCGGTTGCTCGACGGGCTTCGGCGGCTCGACCGCCTTCACCTGCGCCCGGCGCGGCGTGTTCATCATTTCGCGGATCGCGCGCGCTTCCGCCTCGGCGGCTTCGCGGCGCTTGCGGATCTCTTCCTGCTCGGCACGCGCCTTGTCGGCGGCTTCGCGTGCGGCATCCTCCGCCTTCTTCGCCGCTTCGCGCTGCGCGGCACGCTCGGCGGCCGCGCGTGCCTCTTCCTGAGCCGACTGCTCGGGCTGGGTCTGGGCACGCTGCGCTTCCTCGCGAGCAGCCGCAGCCTGCTGCACGGCCTCGGCCTGCGCGACAGCGGCCGCGCGCTTCGCCGCGGCGTCATCTTCCGCGCGGCGACGCTCGGCTTCGGCGGCCTCTTCGCGCGCACGGCGCTCGGCCTCCTCGCGCTCGAGGCGCTCCTGACGCTCGCGCAGCTCCTGAGCCTGCTTCTCGAGCAGTTCGGCCTCGCGGCGCGCTTCTTCCTCGCGGCGCTTCAGCTCCGCATCGGCTTGCTCGTCGGCCTGCGCCTGTGCTTGGTCGGCGCCCGTCTCGCTCACGTCGTCACGCTTGACGAACGTGCGCTTCTTGCGCACCTCGACCTGAATGGTGCGAGCCTTACCCGTCGCGTCGGCCTGTTTGATCTCCGACGTGTGCCGGCGAGTCAGCGTGATCTTGCGCTTGTCGCCATCGGTCGCGCCGTGCGACTTGCGCAAATGATCGAGCAGACGCGCCTTGTCCGTCTCCGACAGCGCATCGTCCTCGCTCGCTTTCTGGACGCCCGCCGCCTGCAGCTGTTCGAGCAGCACACCAGCAGGCATTTTCAGTTCCGCGGCAAATTGGGCTACGTTGTTACTCGCCATTCATTCCTCTTAGTGCAAGGACCAATTCCTTGCGGTTAGCATCGGGTCAGGCCTTCCGGCCGCCAGCAAATCATTGCGCCATGGTCATTTCTCACTGGAACCAGTGTTCGCGCGCCTTCATGATCAGCGCCTTCGCGGATTCCTCGTCCATGCCGGTCATGTCGACCAGCTCGTCCACGGCAAGCTCCGCGAGATCGTCGCGCGTCTGCACGCCCTGCTCCGCGAGCTTCGCGAGCAGTTCGGACGTAACGCCGTCGAGGCTCTTCAGATCGAGTGCGGCCGTCTCGACCTTCTCCTCGTTCGCGATCGCCATCGTGAGCAGCGCGTCGCGCGAGCGGTTGCGCAGTTCATGGACGGTGTCTTCGTCGAACGCCTCGATCTCGAGCATTTCGTTCAGCGGCACGTAGGCGATCTCTTCGAGGCTCGTGAAGCCCTCGTCGATCAGGATGTCCGCGACTTCCTCGTCGACATCGAGGCGCGCAATGAAGAGACCGCGAAGCGCATCGCGCTCTTCGTTCTGCTTCAGGGCGGATTCGTCCGGCGTCATGATGTTGATCTGCCAGCCGGTCAGTTCGCTGGCCAAACGAACGTTCTGGCCACTGCGGCCGATCGCGACAGCCAGCTCGTTCTCGTCGACGACGACGTCCATTGAATGCTTTTCTTCATCGACGACGATCGACTGAACGGCCGCCGGCGCGAGCGCGCCGATCACGAACTGGGCGGGATCTTCCGACCATAGCACGATGTCGATGTTTTCGCCACCGAGCTCGTTGCGCACGGCCTGCACGCGCGAACCGCGGATGCCGACGCAGGTGCCGATCGGATCGATCCGCTTGTCGTACGCGACGACGCCGATCTTCGCGCGCACGCCGGGATCGCGCGCAGCCGCCTTGATCTCGAGGAGGCCCTGCTCGATCTCCGGCACTTCCATCTCGAAGAGCTTCATCAGGAACTCGGGCGCGGTGCGCGACAGCTCGATTTGCGGGCCGCGCGCCGTGCGGTCGACCTTCGCGATGTACGCACGCACGCGGTCGCCGACGCGCAGGTTTTCCTTCGGAATCAGCTGGTCACGGCGCAGCAGCGCCTCGACGCGGCCCGATTCGACGATGAAGTTGCCCTTGTCGAGGCGCTTCACCGTGCCCGTCATGATCTTCTCGCCGCGCTCGAGGTAGTCGTTCAGGATCTGCTCGCGCTCCGCGTCGCGAACCTTCTGCAGGATCACCTGCTTTGCCGCCTGTGCGCCGATCCGGCCGAACTCGATCGACGGCACCGGCTCCTCGACATAATCGCCGACCTCGACGTCCGGCTTCTGCTCACGCGCCTCGAACAGCAGGATCTCGCGATCCGGCTCCTGCAGGCCGGCTTCGTCGGGCACGACGAGCCAGCGACGGAACGTCTCGTGTTCACCGCTCTCGCGATCGATATGTACGCGGATCTCGGCGCCTTCGTCGAACAGCTTCTTGGATGCCGACGCGAGGGCTGCTTCGAGCGCGCCCAACACGACGTCCTTGTCGACGTTCTTCTCGCGCGCCAGCGCATCCACCAACATCAACACTTCGCGACTCATTGTTTGCGGCTCCTAAAGTCAACGTGCGGAATCAGGCGGGCCTTGTCGATGTCAGCCAGCGTGAAATCCAGCATGGCCGCCTCGCCCTTCTTCCTCTCAAATTCCAAACCGATCGTCTCGCCGTTCGGCGCGTGCAGAATGCCCCGGTACGTCTTGCGCCCGTCCAGCGGCTTTTTCAGGGTGATGACGGCCTCGCTGCCCGCGAAACGCGTGAAGTCAGCCAGCTTCTTCAACGGCCGGTCGAGCCCCGGTGACGAAACCTCGAGCCGTTCGTAATCGATGTTTTCGACCGTCAGTACGTGCTGGAGCTGACGCGTGACCTTCTCGCAATCGTCGATCGTAATGCCGGCGGGCTGATCGATATAGACGCAGACCATGCCGCGCCCGGTGCGCTCGAGATCGACGAGCTCGTAGCCGAGCCCAGTGACCGTAGTTTCTATCAGTTCCGTCAGTTGCACAGTGTCCTCTCGGGTGTCCGCGCCCGCCCCTCGCGATTCACCCGCAGACGCGCGCCTTAGCCGGCGCAGGAAGCGCTACCCGAGATGCTCAACCGTTTCGGCAAAAAAAAATGGGCGCAACGCCCATCTTGTTACCGTTGGTCGCACCTGAGCTACACATCGAATCCGTACGCCCAGCGACTCCGCGATTATAGCGATTTTTGGCCCGAACGCAAAGCTTCGCCCCGCGAAATCGGCCCGAAACGGCGATTTCGCGAGGCACTCGCAACACGCGAGCGCAGTTGCGAATGCCGTTTCGCGTCGCTCAGCGGCCCCGCGAACGATTGCGCTGCGGCGGCGTGCGCTGGCCGCCGCGCGCGCCGCCCGCGTTGCCTTCGGCACGATTGCCGTTGCCATTGCCACTGCGGCCGCCCTTGCCGGCGCCGCGCTTGTTGCCGCCCGCGCCGTAGGACGCGCGATTGCCGTCGACGTCGCGGCCGCCCTGGCGCGCGCCGCCGCCGCCACCACCGTAGCCCGGCAGACCGGCGTAGCCGCCTGCGCCCGCGCCGAAGCCACCGCCCGCCGGACCGCGACGGCCACGCCGCGGCTGGTCGAGCTGGCCGTGGGTCGTCAGCACCGGCTCGCGATTGATGAAGCCCATCGACGTCTGCATCGGATCGGGCTGGCGGCGCTCGGTCGCACCGCCGTGCTTGCCCTTCTCCTCGGTCGGCGCCTTCAGGCCGACGGCCGCCATCAGGCGACGCACCTGCGCCTCGTCGAGCTCCTCCCAGCGGCCGCGCTTCAGGCCGCGCGGCAGCGGGATCGGGCCGTGGCGCGTGCGGATCAGGCGGCTCACCATCAGGCCGACCGCCTCGAACATCCGCCGCACTTCGCGGTTGCGCCCTTCGGCAAGCGCAACGTGATACCAGTGATTCGTGCCTTCGCCCCCGCCGTCGCGGATGCGCAGGAAGTTCGCCGGACCGTCGTCGAGCTCGACGCCGTGCAGCAGCTTCTGGCGCGACGCCTCGGGGAGCTCGCCGACGACGCGCACCGCATATTCGCGCTCGACGCTGTAGCGCGGATGCATAAAGCGGTTCGCGAGGTCGCCCGACGTCGTCAGCATCAGCAGGCCTTCGGTGTTGAAGTCGAGCCGGCCGACCGCGAGCCACTTCGCGGTCTTCATCGTCGGCAGCCGGTCGAACACCGACGGGCGACCCTCCGGGTCCGCGTGGCTCACGATCTCGCCCGTCGGCTTGTGATACAGCAGCACGCGCGGCGGCTTGTTCGGCAGCTTGCGCTTGACCGGCTTGCCGTTGATCCGGACCTGGTCGGTCGGCATGATCCGCTGGCCGATGTGCGCCGGCTCGCCGTTCACCGAAACGCGCCCGGCGATGATCAGTTCTTCCATCTCGCGCCGCGAGCCCATCCCGGCTTCGGCGAGCACCTTGTGCAGCTTCGGCGCATCGTCGTCCGGCGACAGCACACGCTTCGGCTGGCTCTGACGGCCACGGCGCAGCATCGGCGCGCGCACGCCACCGCCCGATGCATTGTTATCGGCGTCGAATGCCGGCGAAATCACATAAGCGAACAGATCGTCCTGACCGGTCTCGGCGGGCGCAGCAGCCTCGGCCGCCGAAGCTGCCGCACCGCGCTTCGCCTGGCCTTGCCGCGCCGCGCCTTCGCGCTTGCCGGCCGCCGGCTTGCGCGGCGTCTTCGCCGCGGCGTCCTTGCCGCGCGGCGCGCGCGTGGGCGCCTTCGCGGCGCCGGCGCCCGCATCGGCGTCGCCGGTCGCGGCCGCCTCGGCGCTCTCCGCGTTGTCGGCGTTCTTCGACTTCGCTGCCGCTCGGCGGCGTGCGATCAAGCTGCGCGGACCGCGTCGCAAGCCGCGGCGCGGGCGGTCTTCGCCGCTCGCATCCTGAGCGGACTGCTCGGGTGCGCCGTCGGCGCGCGCCGTCGCGACGGCATGCGCGGATTCGGACGAATCGATGTCGTGGGTATCAGTCAAAACAACCTCAAAATGTCAGGTCTCGCGCCCGTTGCGGGCACGGCTAGGGTTCGGTCGCCCGTCTCAGGCGCGACGCTTCGCAGGCTCTTCTTCGTCGTCCTGCAGCTCGCGCTCGGGGACCGCCTCGCTTGCACTGCGCACGGCGTCGGCGAGACTGTCGGACGTGTCGTCCAACGCCTCCTCCGCCTGCGCTGGGACCGGCTCGGCATCGTGCGGGATGCCGCCGATCGCGCGTTGGTCTTCCTTCGTCGCTTGGTCCGCCGCCGGATCGGCGGCCGCCTCGCGGCTTGCTGCATTTGCCGCGTCGGCCGGAGCTGCGTCCGCCTGCGCGACAGGGTGTGCGTATTCGTTCGCCGGCACGGGCGATTCGGCGCGCTCGCCGGCGGCGTGGCCGGCCGACTCGGCATGCGGCGCCATGGCGGCGTCCGCTGCATCCTGCGCATTGCCATGCGCCGCCGCATGCTCGTGCGACGCGGGTGCGCCTTGCGCGAGTGCGCCTTCGTCAGCGGTCGATGCCGAATCGACGGCTTCGCCGGCTTCGATTCGGCCGGCGGCATGCTCGGATGAATCGCAATCGCCACCGACCCGCCGCGACGCATCGGCTTCGTCGGAAGCTTGTGCCGCATCGCCGCTCGCATCGGCTCGTTCGTCATTATCAGCCGGATCGGCAATCCGTGCCGTCAAGCCGTCAGCGCCTTCGGACGGCGCATCGGGCGCGCGTGCCTCGGCTTCCGCCGCTTCGTCGTCAGCCGACGCCACGGCTTCGTCCGGTCGAACCGCCGGATCTGCAGCATGCGCGGCCGCCTCGCCCGCATCCACATCGGACGCGTCCGCCACCGCTCCGCCGTCGCCCCGCGCATCTTCGGGGAAGTCGATCGCCTGCTGCGCGAGAAGGCTTGCCTCCAGATGCGCGGCCGGCTCCTCGAGCGCCGGCAGATCGTCGAGCGCCTTCAGGCCGAGATCGTCGAGGAACGGCTTCGTCGTCGCGTAGAGCGCCGGACGGCCCGGCACGTCGCGATGACCGATCACCTCGATCCAGCCGCGGTCCTCGAGCTGCTTGACGACTTGCGTGTTCACCGTGACGCCGCGGATTTCCTCGATGTCGCCACGCGTCACCGGCTGCCGGTACGCGATGATCGCGAGCGTCTCCAGCACGGCCCGCGAATACTTCGGCGGCTTCTCCGGATGCAGCCGGTCGAGATAGGTGCGCATCGCCGGCTTGCTCTGGAAGCGCCAGCCCGACGCGAGCGCGACGAGTTCGACGCCGCGCCCGGTCCATTCCTGTTTCAGATCTTCGAGCAGTGTTCGGACTGTGTCCGCCGACATGCCGTCGGCAAAGAGCTTGCGCAAATCGCCGAGCTTCAGCGGTTCCTGCGCGCAGATCAAAGCAGTCTCGAGGACGATCTTCGCCTCTTGGGTATTCATGCAGCTAGGTCAGACCCTGTGGTCAAGCGAACCGGATCAATCGAACAGACGAAAGGAACGGAAGACGCGCTCGCCCGATTCTGATCGGTCATATTGATGGGAGCACGAACCGGGGGCGGCGAACCTACTCTCAAGCCCAACCCAAACCGGACGGAACAGCGCGGAACCAAGTCGGAACCGCGTGACTGAGCGCCATCTTACGCAAAATTGCCCTGTGCGTAAAGACAAAGAACGTACGGCAAAAGACATATCTCTGGCGCGTCGGCGGCGACGAAAACGCTCGCCGCCGACGCTTCCGCCATGGTCGCCGACAGAGCGCCCGCCCGCGCGAACGGCGATGCGCCCCCTATCCGGACTCAGCGGCAAACGTTGCGACGACCGGACCCCGCCCCATGCCGAATCGGCTACGCGGCGCGTCGTCAGCTCAGATCCTCGACGCGCGCCGGCATCTCTTTCACGAGCCCCCAGACCGCGTCCGCCGCCGGCGACAGCGAGCGGTCGCGCCGCCGCACGAGCTCGACGGTACGCTCCGTGCGCGGCGCCAGCGGCCGCGCGACGAGCGACGAGCCGGCCGGCAGCGGCAACGACAGCCACGGCAGCACGCTCACGCCGACGCCCGCCTCGATGAGGCCGAACACCGTCGCCGAATGGCCGAGCTCCTGCACGACGCTCGCCGCGACCCGATGCGTCGCGAGCGCCGCATCGATCAGCGGCCGGCTGCCCGACGCGTAGTCGAGCAGCACGAGCCGCTCGCCCGCGAGCGCCGTCCACGGCACGCGATCGCGCGCGGCAAGCGGATGATCGGCGCGCGCGACGAGACAAAACGAATCGGTCATCAACGGTTCGTTGATCAAATCGTTCGTCGCGAGCGGCCCGATCACGACGCCGAAATCGACCTCCCCCGATTTCACCTTGCGCAGCACGTCGCTCTGCACGTCGTCGCGCAGGCCGAGCGTGACGAACGGAAAGCGCTGCTCGCACGCGGCGACGACGCGCGGCATCAACCGGCATGCGATCGTCGGGCTCGCCGCGACGATCACGCGCCCGCGACGCTGCTCGCCGATCTCTCGGATCTCGCGCAGCGTGTCGTCGAGGTCGCCGAGCAGGCGCGACACGCTCGCGATCAAATTCGTGCCGACGTCGGTCAGTTGCACGTCGCGCGTCGTGCGGTCGATCAGCTTGAGCCCGATCTCGCCTTCCAGCTCGCGCACCGACCGGCTCACGGCCGACTGCGTGAGACCGATCTCGTCGCCTGCCCGGCTGAAGCTCTTGAGCCGCGCGACTTCGATGAACACGCGCAACTGCCTCAGCGTGATATTCATGGGATTCCCTCATCAATCGGACGCATCGATGCGCAATTGTATTGCGTCCTTGCGATGCCGTGCCGTGTGTCGGTGCGGTGCAGCACACGTTGAAACGCACGTCTCACGAGCCAGACTGCACAAGATTGGTGATTGTCCTTATTTGCTCGACGGTCTTTTTAGCGTCTTATACGCCCCTAGCTGACGCGGCTGTCAGTTCGCTACCAGGCGGCTTTGGGGTGGTCGTCGCCAACGTGGCACGCTTCGTGCATTAGCAGGCGCACAGGGCTGCGGGCTTTCGGGCTTCTCGCGGCGGATCGCGCAACATCCGCTGCTGCATGGAGCCGATGCCTCCCCCGGCACTCGTTGCATCGAGTGCTCGACGAGTGCGCGGCGCAGGGCGGCGCACCGGAGTTAGCTTCGCTGAGGTGAGGACATGATGCTGTTCGACGATTTGAGAGACAACGAATGGGCGCTGCTCGAGGGACTCTTCTGCTCCGAGCCTGCACGCAGTGAGCGCCGCGGTCGTCCCCGCGTGGAAGCGCGCTCGGTGGTGAACGCCGTTCTTTGGGTGCTGTCGACGGGCGAAGGCTGGTCGAAGCTGCCCGGCCGCTATCCTTCGCCGCCGACCTGCCGTCGACGCTTCGACGAATGGCAGGCCGACGGCACGCTCGCCGAAGTGGTGAAGCGTCTCGGTTCGAGCGGCCGCCAGATCTCGCTGCGCGGGCGCATCGGCGCGAGCGCGGTGAAACCGCCCGCGCCGCCGAGCCGCGATCGTCTGCGCGGCGCGTTCTGGACCAATCCGGAATCCTGGCGCGCTCCCGTCAAGATGGCATGAATTCAATTTCTGGGCGGCACCGACCGCCCAGAATCGTTTTCGACGCCCGCTGCCGCGGCGCACGGCCGCCTTTTCGCACGGACTCCTGACAATGCGATCAAGCGATACATCTATTTACTAATATTTACAACGCGCCTTCGCTCCCCCGCTTACCTTAACGGTATATATCAACGAGCCGTCCGACGGCTTGAAAAGGGAGCTCCCAACGATGAAACCCATGTCACTTCTCAAGGCATGCGGCATTGTCGTTTCGCTGGCGCTCGCCGCTCCTTCGCACGCCGACCAATTTCCTCCGAAGCAGCACGGACAGCGGGAACGAGTCGCCCGTTCGCAAGCGGATGCAGCCGCACCCGGCGCACGACCGAACGTGCCGCGCGGCGATCTGCGCGGCGACATCGCCAGCAATGCACGCGCGCGCAATGATGCGCAACGTCCGCCGAGCTATTCGAATCATCACTGAAGCAGCAAAGGGAAAAATCCGCATGCACGGGAACTGCTCGGCACTCGCCGAGTCTGAGCTTTGCCATGAGCACAGCGTGGCAGCAGCAATGTACCCGGTACCGCCCGTATCCTCGCGATACGGGCTTTTTTTCGTGCGGAGGATGCGGCGCCGTGCGCGGCGCTACAAGCGACTTTCGAGAATCGACACGGCACTCGCTTCGCTGAGCGCGTAATCTTCGGTCCGGCGTGCGTCCCAATCGGGCTGCCTTTCGTCTCGCTCGAGCCGTGCGAATTCGACTCGGCCGTTGTCCGTCAAAACGGCGATATCGACGGGCGCGTGGAAACCGGGCGCAGGCGCGACAGTCTTCTGCCGAACCGTATCCATCAAGCCGAGCGCACGCAGGTATTCGAACACACCCGGACGCCTCGCCCAAGGAACCTGACGGTACTGGACACGCCTCAGCGCGTCGAGCACTGCTTCGTTGGAATACGTGGCCATCTCGATTCTTTCTTAAAGTGCGGCGACATTGCAAAGCGGCCCCGCCGGCCTGGGTCTCCGCCCGCCGGCGCCGCCACGCAGCTCAAGAGGGGTCCTTATAATCCCCTCACTTCTTCCGACCCGCTCCCCGCCGCTTCGTTCGCGCAACGCGGGGACAGATCGCTAACCGTGCCCAAAAAGCTACCTTACCCCAATCAAATTGATTCTGTTTAACACATTTGGACTTCTCTTCGTCGTTTTTCTGCTCTGCCGCAAACGCCCCGGCGCGATCGCGATACTCGTCGCGGGCGTCGCGCTCTTGTGGCTGATCGCGTCCGGCTGGCTCGCCGCGCCGCTCATCGCGCTCGCGGAATCGGGCGTACGGCCGGTCGCCCGTCCGACGATGGCGGGCGATACCGCGATCGTGATGCTCGGCGCGGGCATCAAGCGCCGCGATGGCGTCGCGGTGCCGCCGCGCGACGCGCTCGCCCGCATCGACAAGACTGCCGAACTCTATTCGGCATGCCAACGAACGGCGGCGCGCTGCATGGTCATCGCGTCGGGCGGCGATCCGCAGTTCCGTGGCATCACCGAAGCAGACACGTATGCGCCCTATCTGCTCGCGCGCGGCGTCGCGAACAGCGACCTGATCCACGAGCAGCGCAGCCATACGACTTACGAAAACGCACGCTTCACTGCTGCCATATTACGCGCCCAACATTACGATGATCTGATTCTCGTCACTTCGTCTTACCAGATGCGGCGCGCGCTCCTCGATTTCGAGCGGTTCGGGATCGCGCCGCAGCCCGTCTACGCGAACCGCAGGAACGCGCAACTCGGCTGGCTGCCGCGCAGCGGCAATCTCGTCAACGCCGAGCGGGCGCTGCACGAAATCCTCGGCATCGCGCAATTCCATGTGTATCGCCGTCTCGGCTGGTTCTAGCGGCGCACACAGTTTTCGACGCGCCCGATCGTCACGCCCCCCACCGCCGATACCGGTTCCGTGTGCGTGGATTGCGCAAGGATGACGGATTGCCTCACTGTTGCGCTCGATCCACGCGGCCAACCGCCATGACGCAATCGAATGCACTGATCCGTCACTTTTGATAAACTCGGCTCACTCGATTGCAGACGCCAGACAAATCGGCAACACTCGGGTCCATCACCACTTAGCGGAGGTAAGCAATGAAGAAGATGACCATGGCTATCCTGGTTTCGGTGTCGGCTCTGGCTGGCGCGGCCCATGCGCAAGAGAGCACGGAAATCAAGACGATCACCGATCCGGCGAAGATCGCCGAAATCGAGCAGCGCGCACAAGCGCTGCAGCAGCAACAGGCTGCCGAGCCGGCCGCCGAAGCAAAGCCGATGCACGAGCAGCACAAGCATCACCCGAAGAAGGCTGCTCACAAGGGCGCGAAGAAGGCGACCAAGGCAGCTCCGGCGAACGCCGCCAGCGAATAAGCGCGGTACGCCCCGCTTGCGCGAAAGCCGAATCCGGATCTGTCGGGTTCGGCTTTTTCATTGGCGCGCCGGAATGAGCGCGCCGCGCATTGTGCTAAAGTCGCGCACCGAACTTTTCCAACCGTGCGCACTCCGGTGCGGAGGACAGAATGAGCAACATCCAACTGGACATCGAATGGACCGAGGCCGCGACCAGCAAGATCAAGCAATTGATGCCGCGCGGCTCCGATGATGCGTTTCTCGCGCTGCCGCCGATCGAATGCCTGCCGATGGAAGGCGACGTGCTTTTCCTCGGTCCGCAAGGCAAGCAGCAGCCGTTCATCGTCGCGGAGCGGCAGTACCACCACGACGGCGACGCCGACTGGACGATCATCCTGATCCTCGACGTCCCGAACGCATCGCACTGATCGCCGATGCTTGTCACCGGGCCGCGCGCCGCGCGGCCCGCTCTCTCTTCGCTAAGCGATCTTCGACGCGACGCGAATCTCCGCACTCTCGATCCAATCCGCCGCAGCACGCTTGTACGCATCGATATGCGCGGATCGCGCATGGGCAGCGAGCGCGGCTTCGCTCGTCCAGCGCTCGATGAAGATGAAACGGCGCGGCTCCTGAAGATCGCGGTGCAGATCGTACTGCAGTGCGCCCTCTTCTTTGCGCGTCGGCCCGACGATTCCCTCGAGTTGTTCCAATAGCTTCGCTTCCGCACCCGGCTTTGCGACGATGAGCGCGACGACGGCGACTTCGGACATGCGAATCTCCTTTGCTGCATGACAAAGCGCTCAGCATACGCGAATCGGCGCAGGCGGGCTTCCGCGAATCCACGCTCGGCCACTCCAAAAAAAATAGGTTCATCGAGGAATTCCGGGGAACGCGGCGCGGATTTTGAGGAAGAAATATTCCTCGTCGCGGTACCCGTAAGCGCGACGCTTGATGACCTTGATGGTGTTGTTGATGCCTTCGACGACGCGGGTATTGAGCGGATGGCGGCAGCGGGCCAGGATGCCGTGCCAGTAACCCTGCAAGCGCTGGGCAAACAGTTGCAGCGCGGCAATCCCGCTTTGCCGGGCTTGCTCGATCCATTGCCCCCAAGCCTTT
>NZ_LOVS01000083.1:0-504 GCF_001523835.1 Burkholderia sp. ABCPW 14
ATCACCAGCCACCCACCAGGCCCGGTGACAACACCCCCCGGATCATGACTGCGACTGGGGGCGGGAATCATGCCGGGCCTGGCTGGCCAAAACCCCAATTATCGGGGTGTGAAGATAGTAACGGGGGGAGGAATTCGATGAATTACTAGGATTTGAAATGGGTGCGGACAACTACTTGAGAAAGCCGATTCAATATAGAATTATACTTGCTAGAATTCAAGCACATTTGCGCCGGGCAGGCGGAAGATTATCTGCCGCAAAAATTCAGAGAGATAGCATAGCTTTTGGTAAGTTTTCGATTAATCGTGCAAGTCGAACGGTCTATCTTCCGGATGGCAGCACCCCCGAACTAACAACGTTGGAATTTGACCTGCTATGGGTGTTGATGGCGGCGTAAAACCGCGCTTAAACGGCGGCGCAATGCTGAGTAATTTTCTCAAGTACGCAGGGGCCCTCGGGCCCCTTTGACGTGTTGCGACGGCGGTACCGTTCAGAACGGCGGGT
>NZ_LOVS01000084.1:0-69216 GCF_001523835.1 Burkholderia sp. ABCPW 14
TCGCGCCCCGCGTCAATATCCCGCTTCCGACAGGTTCGTCGCTCCTGCAACGTCGATTTTGAAACTTGTGTCATGCCGCCGTTACGTGACGCCGCCGGAAAAGCGCGGATTTTGACCGCCATCGACACGGCCAAGGCTTCCTAGTGCCGTACGGCCGCACGTGCCAGTTCGTGCCGGGCTGGAAAGGTCTCGTCGACTTGGTGTCGCGTAGCGGCCGCGCAACCGTCTGGACGGGAACTGTATTCGAGGGCGACGAGTTCGACTATGCCCTCGGCGATTCGCCGTTCATCCGCCATCGCCCGGGCGAAGAGAACGACCCGGACAAGATCACGCACGTGTACGCAGTTGGCCGTGTGAACGGTTCGGAGTACCCGGTGATCGAGGTCTGGACCATTCGCAAGATCTGGAAGCACCGTGACAAGTACAACAAGGTCGGCGCAAAGCACTACAGCTTCCGCGACCCGGAAATGTACGCGCGCAAAGTGCCGCTGCTACAGGTGCTCAAGTACATGCCGAAGTCGATCGAACTACAGAATGCGATGGCGATCGCGAATGCAGCCGATAACGGCCATCACGCCGTTATCGATGGGAACTTCGTCACCGTCACCGATCCGGATACCGGCGCGACGGTCGATCCATCGACTGGCGAGCTCACTGACCAGCGTGCACAGCAGTCCGACATGACGCTGCAGGCCTACGACGACCTGCTCAGCCAGATCCAGAAAGCGGACGACGTCGAAGTACTGGCACTCGTGATGGACAGCGCACGCGATCTCCCTGCCGATCAGCTCACAAAGCTGAAACAGGCATACGAAGATCGCAAAGAAGTCCTGATTGGAGCCTGAGCCATGAAACCCATCCATCTGCCGCCGACCGAGAAGATGGTGCGTGCAGGCCGCAACCATGCGAAGTCGCCGAACCTCGCCGAAACCTACGAATTTTTCACCGGCAAAAAACTCGAGGGCGCACATAACGCCGCGGTCGATCTGGCAGCATGCAAGGCCGTCTACTTCGGCATCCAAACTCATCATGAGGCGATGGCCTCGTGACCATCGATTCGCCAACCTGATAAGCACCTCACTGCTTGTGCGCCTTTTGAAGAGAACCAAATGACCAACACCAAATACGAAAAGCTTGATGCGCTGATCCTCTCGAAGATCGGCGTCGCCCCGATCAGATTCGCATCGATCTACGGCGGCGATATCAAAGACGAGAGCGACCGAATCGTCTCGGAACAAGGCCCTCGCTCGTTATATGGTTTCGCCGATCCATGGCGCATCGTCGATCGCCGCCTTCAGTCGCTTCGCAAGGCTGGAAAGATCCGCTCGACACCGAAGGGATGGGTTCGGGCGGAACCGCAAAAGCCGTAGCAATTTATTCCGGATTTATTCCAAGGAGAAATCATGTTCGCTGTACAAGACACGCTCGCCAAGATCGTCTCCGTGACGAACGTGAGCGAGAAGCATGGCGCGGAGCGTAGGCCGGCAATCTCGATCGGACTGCACGTCGTTATGAGCCGTGATGTGCTCGGCGATTTTGATCCGGCGCTGCCCACGATGCTCTATCGCAAGCCACAACCGAAGCCGGGCGAGCTGCCGATGGAGCATGACGGTCTGACCGAGTTGCGCTTCCCGTTCATGCGCAATCTCGCATGGGACAAGAAATATCCGGGCTATCTGCTGCGCTTCCACATCGGCGCGAGCGGCGCCGAAGACGTGCTACTCGCCGAGTGCGAACTGAAGGACATCCGTTTCACCGTGCAGGAAGGTGGCTCTGTCGGCGTGCATTTCAAGATCACCGCGCATCCCAAGGATGAGGTCGACCACGGGAAGATCGCGACGCGGCTTCAGCAGGAAATCGGCATCACGCTCACGCCGCCCACCGATTACGTCGAACCAGGCCTCTTCGGCGAGAAGGCAGACACAGATCGCGAGTATCGACCGTTCGAAGGCTCCGATCTCGACGAGGAAGAAACCGAACAGTAACCCCCGGCCGCGCACGGCCCTCGGATAGCGCGGTTTTAGGGCGGCCAGCATGAGCGCCCGTTTTTTCGGAGTTCATGAGGCAGGAATGCGCGAGTGGTGATCGCGCTGAGGGTTCACGCAAATGCGAGCGCCGTGGGTTGGATGTTGGTAGAGCGAAATGGCAGAAACCCACTAAGACTGCCAGCCCGAAACAGATGCAACAAGCCGGAGATCACTACCGGCCCTGCCCCATGAGCTTCGAGACAACGAAGATGACGAACGAAATTGACTTGCCGTTGAGGCTTTAACTGTAGAGGAAGCGATGAAAGCACTGTCGATTCGCCAGCCGTGGGTGCACCTGATCGTCGCCGGCTACAAGGACATCGAAAACCGCACGTGGCGCACGTCCTATCGGGGGCCGCTGCTGATCCACGCCAGCAAGAGCATGACGCGCGCGGAGTATGAGAACGCTATGCGCTTCGCGATCGTGGCCGGCGTCTCGTACGAGGAACTGAAGCGTTTCGACGAATCGGAGCGCGGCGGGATCATCGGCGTCGTCGACGTGCATGACTGCGTGCCGCCGTCGCGCCGAACCTCTCCATGGCACATGGAAGGCTGCTATGGAATCGCCGTTCGCAACGCACGCGCGCTGACATTCATCCCGTGCACCGGTCGGCTCGGCATTTTCGATGTGTCGCCTGACGTCGTCGCCGTGCTCCACGAAACGCACGATCGGCTCACGTTCGCCTGACCCACAGAGGACACCACGTGCCTGCGTACTACAACGAGCGCGACCCATACGCCGCGCAGTGGCTGCGCAACCTGATCGCCGCCGAGCACATCGCACCGGGCGACGTCGACGAACGGAGCATTGAGGATGTCCGACCTGATGACCTGCGAGCCTACGACCAGTGCCATTTCTTCGCCGGAATCGGCGTCTGGTCGTATGCGCTTCGTCGCGCAGGATGGCCTGACGATCGACCTGTTTGGACCGGTTCCTGTCCGTGCCAACCTTTCTCCGCGGCAGGCAAAAGACTTGGGTTTGATGACGAGCGGCACCTCTGGCCTGATTGGTACTGGCTCATCTGTCAGTGCCGACCTGTCGCAGTGCTTGGCGAGCAGGTTGCGAGCGCTGCCGGGCTCGGCTGGCTTGATCGAGTTTGCGCCGACCTTGAGGACGCGGACTACGCCTGCGGGGCGGTCGATTTCTGCTCTCGCCGCGTCGGATTTCCGCTTCGACGGTCGCGCCTTTTGTTTGTGGCCCACCCCTACCGTCAACGACAGCCGCGGCGGCCGCAACCGAACCGCCGTGCGTTCGAACCCGAACAGTGCGCATCACGACGGAATCACGTTGGTGGATGCAGCGCGGCTGCACTGCCTGACTGGCGAGATGTTGTCGGCACCGACGGAAATCGTCGGCTGCTTGAATCCGGCACTGAGCCGCTCGTTGATGGGGCTGCCGGCCACGTGGGACCACTGCGCGCCTACGGTAACGCGATCCACGCCGAAACGACCACGCAATTCATCCTCGCCGCGCGCGAAATCCTGACCATCTGAGGACATCACCATGAACGACCAACAACAGAGCCGCGCTGATGCGCCCATTACGCAACGATATTCGTGGGCCACGACAGGCATGAAACGAGATCCTGAAGGCTCGTTTGTGCTCGCGTCGGATGCCGGCGCGAGAAACAGCCGCGCTGATGCGCTGACAGACGAGCGGCGCGAGCAGGTATGCGAAGCGATAGGCTCAACACTCGGTAACGCATACGACTGCATGCGTGTCTGGTCGGCATGGGGCGTTGGCACGATGAGTGCCGACGACTTTCGACTCGTTGCCGACGATCCGGAACGCGTGGCCGAGATTGCAGACGCTGCAATTAATGCGATGTGCGCCGCATCTGCCAATGAGACAGGTGCGGAAGGGGCGGCGATCACCGACCACGACGCGAAGGGACTTGAGATCATCGCGGGCTGGCTGTACAAGGACGGGCTCGTCGAACCTGCGGCGATGCTTCGGCGACTCGCTTCCGCCCGCTCCCCCGCTATGGCGGCAGCAGCGCCGGCCGACGAGCCGACCATTCCGGCCGAACTGCATCAAGACACCGCCAAACTCGTGCGCCGGTTCGCTCGCGCGCTCGCCAACAAGCTGTTGGTCGCCCAGCGCAAGTACGGCTACTCGGACAACTGGATGCGTGACGGCTGGGCGGACGAATGCCGCGCCGAGCTGATGCGTCACATCCAGAAAGGCGATCCGCGCGACGTTGCCGCTTACTGTGCGTTCCTGTGGCACCACAACGAATCGACCGCACCCTCGCCGGCCGACGAGCGGGCGGTGTCGTTCGAGGCGTGGTGTGATCGCTTTCCGGAAATCAGTGCAGTCGAGCGGTTGCGGGATGCATGGAAAGAAGCCCGCGCGGCAGCATCGCCCGCTGCGGAGGGGGCGGCTCCGGCAGGCTGGAAGCTAGTGCCGAGCGTTGCGACCGATGCAATGTGCATTGCCGGCAACAATGCAATGCTTCGCCATTGGGCGCGCGGGATTTATGAGGCCATGCTCAAAGCCGCCCCGCAACACGCGCAGGACGATGCATCCGAGAACCAGCACGAATATGACTCGCGAGAGGCTTAGCGGTTGCTGAAAGGAAACCGCCAGAAAGGTGAGATGCCTTTCCAAAATTCCACGAAATATGAGTTCGTCATGAATACCGACATCAAAGCAACTGAAGGTCCGCTTCTCCATCTAGACGTGCTCCTAACGGCATTCCATGCTGCCATTTGGAATGGATGTGAAGCCGGAGAAGACTTCGACATCGCAGGATCGGAGGAATGCAAAGCTATTCAGCGATTCGTGCGCCTGAATTTCATTCAGGCTCCTGCCGCAGCTAATCACCATTTTCCGCAGTACGAATACCGTGACACCGGCCCGTTGGAAACCGCAGATTGTGTGGTCACGGACGCAGCGCAGGCCGACACACCGGAAAAGGCGCGCGAGCGCGACGATCCTGAACTGATCGCGGCAAGCAACAAGGGCTATGCGGCCGGACTGCGCGACGGCAAAGCGCTCGGCGCTTGCGGTCCACTCGCCCCCGCCGATGCGGGAGAGGCGGTGGGGTGCCTGATGGTAAAGCGTTTCCGTGGTTTGGTGAATACGGACTTTGATTACTACGGAAACCTGCCGGATGGCTCGTATGAGTGTTACACCGCCCCGCCCACCGCGAGGGTGGCAAGCCTGACGGATGCTGCGCGCGACGTGCTGATCGAGCGCCGCCGGCAGGTCGAGCAGGAAGGCTGGACACTGGAGCACGACGACGAGCACTCGCGCGGGCAGATGGCGCTTGCTGCCGGTTGTTACGCAATGAACGCCGCACGCGCCCCCAGCAAATACCCCCCGACTGCGTGGCCGTGGTTTTCTGACTGGTGGAAGCCGACGACACCACGCCGCGATCTCGTCAAGGCCGGCGCGCTGATCCTTGCCGAACTCGAACGCCTCGACCGCACCGCCCTTCTCAATGGAGCCGACCAATGAAGGCACTTTCCATCCGCCAGCCGCACGCATGGCTGATCGCCAACGGCCACAAAGACATCGAGAACCGTGACTGGCCGACCAACTTTCGCGGGCGCGTGCTGATCCACGCCGGTGTGACCTATCCCAAGCGCGACTACGAGGACGACTTCGAATCGTACTCGGAACAGTACGGCTCATACCCGAAGCGCGAGGAAATGATCGGCGGCATCGTTGGTGTCGTCACCATCACTGGATGCGTGACCGAAAGCGATTCCCCCTGGTTCTTTGGCAAGTATGGGTTTGTGCTCGCTGACGCCAAGCCGCTGCCGCTCGTGCCGTGCAAGGGCGCACTGAGCTTCTTCAATGTGCCGCCTGATGTCGCCCAGCGACTGCGCGAGCCGCATGCATCCATGAGCAGAGGTGCCGACCATGACTGACAAGCTGACGGATCTGATCGAGCAATCGTATCAGCTGACCTGCTATGTTGCGGCTGCCTTCTGCTCGCCGAGGGAACGACATCGCGACTGCGACGGGAATGTCTACTACATCCAGCCGACGACAGAGGATTGGTGGAACGGCCTGCGCGAAGATCTCGAATCACTTCAACCGAAGCTTCAGGCCGCACTCGCCGCCCCTGCGCGGCAGCCGAACAGCCTGAGTGAGTTTCTGCGCAATCATGCGATCTATCACGAATCCGGCATCGCAGCCAAAGATCCTGAAGTTGTAGAGCATGTGAAGCAATTGCGAGCATGGGCTGACGCGCTCGACGCTATGCCTCAAACGGTCACGCAGCAGCCGAGCGGCGAGGTGACGGGATGGAAGTTGGCGATGTGTGTTCTACAAAGTGACCTCTACCAGCATCTAGACGATGCCGAGCGGGCTGAATGCGACGAACTTGTTTGTGCCAATCCGTACGCCGCCCGCATCCGAGAAGACTCCCATGAGTAGACCTAGGCCAAAAATTCGCGGACACACGAAATCCTGTGCCTCCAAACAGAGGTTCGAAACATTGGAGCAAGCAAGCGCAGCATCAAGGCGAGGCAGATGGGATTTCATGCAAGCATACAAGTGCAAGAAATGCGGGAAATTCCACTATGGACATCCAAATCCATTAAAGAAGAGGAAATAGGCAATGATCGAGATCGACGTGAAGAAGATAAGGGAATGGGCTATGCGGTGTTCGGGATATTGCTTGATGGAAATTGATCCGCAAATCATCCTCGATATTCTCGACAGCCTAGACTCCTACGAACGCAACCGCGAAGAGATGCAGCAGTATATGGCGGCGCAGGCGGAAGAGATCGCCGCACTTAAGCACGATCTCGAACGCGCATTGGCAAATCATGCTGCTGATGCGCGTGGCGACGTGACGGACGACACGAAAGCCGATGCAGGACGGTATCGGTTCTTAGAGTATCAAGCGCGAACCGGCGCATATAGGGGGATCATAAGCCGCAAAGCTATCGACGCGGCAATCGACGCCGCCCTCACACAATGGCAGGAAGAAGTGAGATGAAGATCAAGCTCGAACTCTGGCTACAGCGAGAATTTGAACCCGCGCCGGCGATTCGGACAGCGCGCCGATGGATCAAGGAAGGTAGGATTTTCCCGGCTCCGGTCAAGATCGGGAACGCCTACTATGTAGATCAGACGGCCGTCTTCCAAGAACCGGCCGCGCGCCCCCGCCTCGTACATCGGATCGCACATGGCAGCTAGACCGCGCATGCGCAAGCACGCCAATTTCCCGGACAATCTCCATCAGCCGCGCCCCGGCTATTTCACGTGGCGCGATCCTCGCGACGGGAAGACGCACATCCTTGGCCGTGTACCTCTTGCGCAGGCAATCCACGAAGCCCAAGAGGCCAATCTGGCAATTACTGCCGGCACCACGAAATCGCTGGCGGAACGCATCGCCTATGAATCTCATACGGTTGCCGATCTTCTCGAGAAGATGCCGGTTTCGCCGAAAGAGGAAACCGCAAAAAGCAGACGATATCTCGACAAGATCATCCGATCAAAGGTCGGGACAGTCGAATGCGCCGAGCTGCGCACGAAACATCTCGCCGAGCTATTGGAGGCAACCGTGGCAGATGACAAGACGGCGACCGCGAAGATTCTGCGCGCGCGTCTCGTGGCCGTCTGCAAGCGCGGGATGGCGCTGGGCTGGATGGATGCGAATCCGGCCACCATGACAGAATCGGTCCGAGTGAAGGTGAAGCGGCGCCGTCTCAAGCTCGAAGAGTTTCAGGCCATCCTCGACGTCGCACCCAAGGTGGCGGATTGGCTGTCCAATGCGATGCTGCTCGCATTGGTCTCCGGTCAGGATCGGTCGACGATCGCCCGCTGGCCGCGCAAATGCGTCTATGACGGCTTCGCGCGCATCCACCGCACCAAGACTGGGGTGAACGTCGAAATCCCGGTGGGACTGCGTCTGGATGCGATTGGGATGTCGTTACAAGATGTAATTACGCGGTGCCGCTCAACCGGCGTTATCAGCAAGTACCTGGTCCATCACGTCGTCGTCAAAAACGGCACGAAACGCGGCGATCCGGTAAGTCTGAGCAAGATTTCGGTATCTTTTGCCGAAGCGCGCTTGATCGCCGGGATCGCGGGTGACGACGCACCGACCTTCCATGAAATCCGAAGTCTAGCCAAGCGCCTGTATGAAAAACAGGGGGGCGTCGACACGAAGGCGCTGCTCGGCCATCTGAGCGACCAATCCGCCGCAACCTATCTGGACAGCCGCGGGCTGGAGCCGATCCGCGTTAAGCTGGGCGGCTAGTTTTGAACGAATTTTGAACACCTGTTGAACATGGCCTTATATCATAAGGCGCGCAGCGATGTCTAATGTAACCTCACGAAACACCTTTCACAGAAAAACGCACACTAGTGCGCAGAACGAACTTTATATTTGCGGTAAAGTTATCCCTTCCACGCGTGGCCGGTCGGCTCGCTTCATCCGGTGGCATCGAACGATGCCATACCGTGCGCCTCGAGGCGCTCCCTTCTGAATCACTCGATCCGATCCGTTCCCGCAGTATGGCCAACGAAGCAAACACCACGGATTCCCTTGCCGTCGCCGAGCGCGTACGCGAACTGATGACCCGTCACGGCATCGGCAAGCGTCAGCAGACGACCGAGCTCTGTCGAATTCTCGACCTGAGCTTTTCCCAAGGGCATCGCAAGCTGCGCGGCAGCAGTCCCTGGACGCTCGCGCAAATCAAGAAAGTCGCCGAAGCTTATGGCGAGCCCGCCGCGCAGCTATTCGGCGCGCAGGCCCTCGATCCCGGCATGGTCGGCGCATGCGCGCAAGACGCGGTGCTGTATGCAGGCATCGCGGAGATTCCGTGCACCGCGTGGATCGGCGGGCTGCTCGACGCGGGCGCGCGTCCCGAGTTCGTCGCCTACGAGCAGCAGGGCCGCTGGCGCGTGCTGCGCCATACGGGCGTCCTCTATCAAAACGCGTACGACGTTCACAAGATCGAAATCTATCCGCGCCGGGCGGAAAGCGACAAACTGCTCGTCGCCGTGATCGATGCCGACAGCGTGAGCGCCGACGAAGTCTGCCGCTATCTCGACGAGCAGGGTTTCGTGACGGCCCGCTTCGGCAGCGTCGATGCCTTCGTCGACGCGCTGCAGGGCCAGGCGTTCGACGCGGTCGTCACCGAGTGGATGTTCGACGGCCGCACCGCCGCCGATGCGATCCAGGCCGTGCGCGCGTCCGACAATCCGGGCGCGCCGATCTTCGTGCTGACGGGCGACCTGCTGACGGGCCGCGCGAGCGAGACTGAGATCAGCGAGGTGATCCGCGTGTACGACGCCGTCTGCTACGAAAAGCCCGCCCGCATGGCGATCCTGAGCGCCGATCTCGCGAAGCGCCTGGCGCGCGCATGACGACGACGGCGCGCGGCCTGCGCGCCGGCCCGCGGATGTCGGGCATGCCCCGGCCACCGTGGCCGCACCGAATTTTGAGATTGCGCACCCTATCTCGAAATCGAAATCGCGACGATTCGTCGCCGACGAATCACACGTGACGACGCATGCGAATTGCGGTATTTGCGCGTTCTCCGCCCCCGCTTCCTCGTTCGTCGCTTCTCTCCCCGCCGGCTGTGCGTCACGTCGGTCGGCGAGCGCGCCGGGTGTCTGGCCGCCTCCGCATGCCGAACGCGTACATCGACGCGACGTCATACGTGTGACACGCTCACATCGATCGACGCGGAGATGTATCTGCGGCTTTGCATTCGCCGTCTCTTCATGCGGGATTCGCCGCATGCGCCTGCCGCCCATCGAGCGCCGACTTCGTCGCGCACGTCACGCCCCGCAAAGGCGCGCCGTGGGGCGCACGCCGGTGCATGCGTGCGCGACGCGTCCGCACCGGTTCGTGACGACCGCCTTCCCACCATGCGTCGTCGGACTCGCCCGGCGCCAATCGCCGCGCCTCCTCCGATCCGCGCCGCACGCCCGCCGCGCACGCGTCTGCGTACAATAGCCGGCGATCTTTCCCCATCGCACGCACTGTCAGGACCCGACATGGCCCGCATCATTCCCGACGACTGGAAGAACCTCGCCGCCACGGGCGCGGCGGAGCGCGAGCGCGAAACGCTCGCGGCGCTGGAACGGACGCTGCCCGACGCCTACACCGTCTACCACGGTGTGCACTGGACGCGCGCCGACCAGAATTTCTCGGTGTTCGGCGAGGCGGACTTCGTGATCGTGAGCCCGGCCGGACGCGTGCTGGTGATCGAGCAGAAGGCGGGCTTCCTGCGCGAGACGCCGAAGGGGCTCGTCAAGGTCTATCTGCAGACCGAACGCAACGTGTCGATCCAGCTCGCGCGCACGCTCGAAAACCTGCATCGGCGGCTCACCGCCGCGTTCGGTGCGGGCGCGTACGGCGTCGAGGAGCTGCTGTACTGCCCGGACTACACGGTGAAGAATCCGGCGATCGCGGGCGTCGCGCCCACGCGGATCGTCGACGCGACGCGCAGGCATGAACTTGCCGCGCGCATCGTCGACGCGCTGCCCGCCGACGAACCGCCCTTTCCGGGTGCCGCGAAAATCCACCATTTCCTCGCGGACGAGCTGTCGCTGACGCCCGACACGAGCGTGCTCGTCGGCCAGGCGGACACGCTCGTCACCCGGCTGTCGGGCGGCCTCGCCACGTGGGCGCGCCGGCTCGAGTTCGCGCCGTTCCGGCTGCGCGTAATCGCGACCGCGGGCTCCGGCAAGACGCAGCTCGCGGTGCGGGCGATGCGCGACGCGATCTCGGCGGGCAAGCGCGTGCTGTACGTGTGCTTCAACCGGCCGCTCGCCGATCATGTCGCGCGGATCGCGCCCTCAGGCGCGACGATCGCGAACTACCACCAGCTCTGCGACTGGGTCGCCCGCGACGGCGGCCACGTGCCCGACTTCGGCGCGCGCGACGCGTTCGCGCAACTGGAGGCGCGCTTCGCGCAGACGCCGATCGCCGAGCGCTGGCGGTTCGATACGTCGATCGTCGACGAGGGCCAGGACTTCCAGCCGCCATGGGCGGCCGCGCTCGAGCGGCTCGTCGCGCCGGGCGGCGCGTGGTGGTGGCTCGAAGATCCGCTGCAGAACCTGTACATGCGCGACAGCGTGCCGCTGCCCGGCTGGGTGACGCTCAAGGAAACGACCAACTACCGTAGCCCGCGCGACATCCTCGAGTACGTGCGCGACGTCGTCGGCGGCATCGAGCCGCTCGCGGCCGAGCTCGCGTCGGGCAGCCCGTTCGGCGGATCGGAGATTTCGATCGCCGCGTACGACGCGACGGACGCGGAATCCGCCGCGCAAGCCTGCATCGACGCGACGAAGCGCGCGATCACGCATGCGCTGGCGCTCGGCTTTCGCAAGCAGGACATCGCGGTGCTGTCGTTCAGGGGACGGGAGGGCTCGGCGTTTACGGCGCTCGACCAGCTCGGCCCGCACCGCGTGAAAAGCTTCACCGGCAAGTACGACCTGTTCGGAAATCCGGAATATCGGGAAGGCGACGTGCTGCTGGATTCGATCTATCGCTTCAAGGGGCAGGCCGCGCCGTGCGTGATCCTGACCGAAGTCGACTTCGACACGTTCGACGCGCGCGCGGCACGCAAGCTGTTCGTCGGCGCGACGCGCGCGACGATGAAGCTGATCGTCGTCGCGTCGCGGCGGGCGGCGGAGCGAATCGCGCCTTCCGCATGACGCAGAGGCAACGCCGGATGACGCCGAATCGCGTCAGGTGAGGCCGGGCGCGCGAATCAACTGTCCCGCGCGCCGGAATATCGGGAAATCGGGCAACGCAAACGTCAGGCGACGCGGAACGCGCCGACCGTGCGGCGCAGCCCGTCCGCCTGCTCTTCGAGCGACGCGGCGGCGGCCGCCGCCTGTTCGACGAGCGCCGCGTTCTGCTGCGACACCTGATCCATCTGCGACACCGCGCGGTTCACCTGCTCGATGCCGTCGCGCTGCTCGTTCGACGCGGCCGAGATCTCGGTCATGATGCCCGTCACGCGCGCGATCGCGCGCTGGATCTCCTGCATCGTGTCGCCCGCCGAGCCGACGAGGCGCGAGCCCGTCGCCACCCGCTCGACCGATTCGCCGATCAGCGCCTTGATCTCCTTCGCCGCCGATGCGGAGCGCTGCGCGAGCGTGCGCACCTCGCCCGCGACGACGGCGAAGCCGCGGCCCTGCTCGCCCGCGCGCGCCGCCTCGACCGCCGCATTGAGCGCGAGGATGTTGGTCTGGAACGCGATCCCTTCGATCGTGCCGATGATGTCGGCCACCTTCTGTGAACTCTGATCGATCTCGGCCATCGTGCCGACCACCTCGCCGACGACCGTCGCGCCCTTCGTCGCGATGTTGGTCGCGGTGTCGGCGCAGTTCTGCGCTTCGCGCGCGTTGTCGGCGTTCTGCTTCACCGTCGCGGTCAGTTGCTCCATGCTCGCCGCGGTCTGCTGCAGCGCGGCCGCCTGCTCCTCGGTGCGCTGCGACAGGTCGGTGTTGCCGGCCGCGATCTGGCGCGTCGCGGTCGCGATCGACTCGGAGCCGTCCGTCACCTTGCACACCGTGTCGGACAGGCTGCGCTGCATCGTCGTCAAGCCGGTCACGAGCTCGGCCATTTCGTCGTGCGACGTCCAGCGCAGTTCGGTCGTCAGATCGCCGTCAGACAGGCGGCGCAGGTGCGTGAGGATCCGCACGAGCGGCTGTGAGATCGCGAAGTGCAGGCCGATCGCGCAGCCCAGGCACGCGGCGAGACCGAACACGATCCCGCCGCCGAGCGCGAGCCGCAGCCACGCGTACATTTGCTCGGCGTCGTCGTAGGCCGCCTTGCCGTACGCGGCGCGCGCGTCGTCGAGCGTGGTCGTCGCCTTCGTCCACGCAACCGACAGCGGCGGCGCGACCGTCATCATCAGACGATCCGCGTCGTCGTGCCGGCCCGCCTTCAGCGCGTCGATCATCGGCTTGAGCGCATCGTCGACGAGCGCGCGGCGCGCGGCGTTCGCCTGACCGGCGAGCGCCTTCTCGTCGTCGCTGCGGGGCAGCGCGTCATAATCGCGCCAGCCGCGATCCGACGCGGCCAGGTACTGCTCCGCCTTCGCAATCGTATTCGCGGTGTCGGGCGCCTCCGGATGCAGGATCACGCGATCGAGCGTCGTGCGCGTGATCGCGAGATTGAGGCTCGCCGACGCGAGCGCCGTCTTCGCCGCGAGCTGCCGCGTGTACGCGTCGTCGAGCGCGGCGTTCGAGTCCTGCATGCTGAAGAAGCCGATCACGCCCGTGATCGTCAGCAGCGCGGCGACGAGCCCGAGCGTCGAGAAGATCCGGGTGCGAATCGAAAAGCGGGAAAAAAAAGCGTTCATGACCAGGAAGAGTCGTAAGTGGTAGCCGCCGGTTTGGGGGACAGTCGCCGGTATTACGGCCCCGCGCCCGGAAACTTGAGTCGCATCAAGCGCTGCGGCGACTTGCCGCGGCGCACCGCCCGGCGGCCGCCGTCACGGTTCGTAACCGCCGGAATATTTTGTGACGAAGCAGATATTGACTAGTCAATCGATTGTTCCTACATTCCGTGTCGCACCCAATGACGAAACGACTCCCCATGCCAACCGAATCCTCCGCGCCGTCCGCCCCGTCCGCCCCGGCCGACGCCGGCCGCCCGGGCGCGACCGTGCGGCTCACGATTGCCGCGCTGCTGCTCGTGCTGCTGCTGTCGGCGCTCGATCAGACGATCGTGTCGACCGCGCTGCCGACGATCGTCGGCGAGCTCGGCGGCCTCGAGCAGCTGTCTTGGGTCGTCACCGCGTACCTGTTGTCGTCGACCGTCGTGCTGCCGCTGTACGGCAAGCTCGGCGACCTGTACGGGCGCAAGATCGTGCTGCAGGCGGCGATCGTGCTGTTCGTCGTCGGCTCGGCGCTGTGCGGGCTCGCGCAGGACATGACGCAGTTGATCGTTTTGCGCGCGCTGCAGGGGCTCGGCGGCGGCGGGCTGATGGTCGTCACGATGGCGGCGATCGCCGATCTGATCCCGCCCGACGAGCGCGGCCGCTATCAGGGGATGTTCGGCGGCGTGTACGGAATCGCGACGGTAATCGGGCCGCTCCTCGGCGGGTTTCTCGTCCAGCACCTGTCATGGCGCTGGATCTTCTACATCAATCTGCCGCTCGGCGCGCTCGCGTTCGCGGTGATCGGCGCGGCGTTCAAGCCGCACACCGCGCACGTGCGGCACCGGATCGACTACGCGGGCGCCGCGTTCCTCGCGACTGCCCTCACCTGCGTCGTGCTGTTTACGAGCCAGGGCGGCACGATCCTGCCGTGGTCGTCGCCGCAGCTATGGTTCACGCTCGCGCTCGGCCTCGTCGCGACGGCGGGCTTCGTCTACGAGGAACGCCTCGCCGCCGAGCCGATCATGCCGCTCGCGCTGTTCCGCCACCGGACCTTCGTGCTGTGCAGCCTGATCGGCTTCGTCGTCGGTCTGTCGCTGTTCGGCTCGGTCACGTTCCTGCCGCTCTATCTGCAGGTCGTCAAGGGCTCGACACCGTCGGAAGCCGGCATGCAGCTACTGCCGCTGATGGGCGGCATGCTCGCGACGTCGATCGCGAGCGGGCGGCTCATCACGAAGCTCGGCAAGTATCGCCTCTTTCCGATCGCGGGCACGTTCGTCGCCGGCGCGGCGATGCTGCTCCTCGCGACGCTGTCGCTCGACACGCCGCTGCGCACGATGTACCTGTACATGGCGCTGCTGGGCGGCGGACTCGGCATGGTGATGCCCGTCATCGTGCTCGCGGTGCAGAACACGGTCGAGTTCCGGCATCTGGGCGTCGCGACGTCCGGCGCGACGCTGTTTCGCTCGATCGGCGGCTCGCTCGGCGTCGCCGCGTTCGGCGCGCTGTTCTCGAACGGGCTGCACGCGCGACTCGCAGCCGCGCTGCCGCCCGACGCGGAGCTGCCGCCGTCGCTCGGCCCCTCGGCCGTCCGCCAGTTGCCCGACACGGTGCGCGGCGCGTATCTGCACGCGTTCGCGAGCTCGCTGCACACGGTTTATCTGTGTGCCGCGGCGGTGATCGCGATCGCGTTCGCGCTCGCGTGGTTCGTCGAAGACGTGCCGTTCAGGAAAAAGGGTTGACTCGAGCCGCCCGCGCGCGCGGGCGGCCCGGTCGATCACTTCGCGTCCCGCTTGCACGGCTGCGGGAAGAACTTCAGCTCGTGGCCGATGCGCAGCGCGTACACGATGTTGTCGTTGTCGAGGAACGCGACCCGCGCGCCCGCCGGCACGTCGCACGGCGATTTCTCATACATTTCGAGGTGATAAACCGACTTCTCGGCCGTGTTCGTCATGAAACGGTCGTAATCGCCGAGCATCCGTTTCGCGAAGAACATCACGACACCAGCAAAAATCGAAAAGCCGACCAACCGGAAAATACCCGTGATCCACGGATACGCACTTTCGTCCCGCTTCAGCAGCCCGGCCGAAAAGAACGCCTTGGCCCCCGGGTCCATCACGAAAAAGAACATTCCGTAAATGGGCAGGAACAGCACGGATGCCGCATACAGCGTCATCAGAATCAGCAGCGCGATGAATGGGATCGACAGGATCGCGACAAAAATTTCAGTATGAGGGAATTTCGATGGATCGACGCCCGCGACGTCGTTGATCCGCTGATTCGCGAGCGCGATCGCGAAGTTGGTGAGGCCCGTGAACGCGAGCAGCAATAGCCCCTTTCCGATGTGCGTCGCGTAGATCCGCTTGTACAGCGTCAGCGCGTCATAGACCATCCCGCCAAACCAGAAGACGAGCGCGAGCATCAGCAGACCGACGAAATTCCACACATGGTGAAGCGGATACGTCGCGAAGAACAGCAGCACGGCGAGCACGCAATTCAGATAGAGCTTCTGAGCCGTGTCGAGCTGCCTGTAAATGCGTTGCAGCGCCGTGAAGGCTTTGTGCAGGCGGGGCATGCGCACGTCGGCCGGGGCGGCCGACTGCGCGGATGCGGATGCGGATGCAGGTGCAGGTGCAGATACGGGCGGCGTCGTGGTCGACGCTGCCGGTTCGGGCGCGCCCGCCGTGCTGGTCGACATCGACGCGATTGCGATCGCCGGCCGAGGTTGCGACGCAGAAGACTGATCGAGTTGCGCCCGATCAGCGGACGCTGCGTCCATTGCAACCGATGCGGTTGCAACTTCATCGTACAAGTGCTTTGCATCGCTCGTCGATGCGGCGGCTCGCGAAACGCGTTTCGATTCGCGCGCGCCGGGCTTGCGACGCGCATCGTTCTTCTTTTGAAATTCGGCCGGTTTGCTGTTTTGTTTATTCATTTCGTTCAAATCATCGCGGGCATTTTTTCGCGACGCGCTCATGTCGAACGATACCGCCGGTTTCCCGCCGCACGTCGCGCGTCTCGGAACGGCCGCGGATTATAAGACGGTCAACGGCGTTAAGTGAAGAAGTCGCAAAACGCCGTCGATCGAATCGATTCGTTTTCGCCGCCGCCACGGGAAAATCGAAACATGAATGGCCGCCCATCGCGCGCGCTGTATCCGGAGATCCCGCCTGTGCGCGATCGCGTCCCTCGCTTTGCGGACATTTTTGAAGGCGCGCATAGTATCGATTCCATCATTCCCGCCCCGTTTCGCGATGAAAACCTCCGACGCGCCCACCCTTTCCACCGCCATCGTCCGCGACGCCGCCGAGCACGACCTCGAAGCAATCCGGGCAATCTATGCGCATCACGTGCTGACGGGCGTCGCGTCGTTCGAGGAAACGCCGCCGTCCGTCGGCGATCTGCGCACGCGACGCGAAGCGGTGCTGCGGCACGGCCTGCCGTATCTCGTCGCCGAACTGGACGGCGTCGTCGCGGGCTACGCGTACGCGACGCCCTATCGGCCGCGCAGCGCCTATCGCTACGCGATCGAAGATTCGATTTACGTGAACGACGCGCACCGCGGCCGCGGCATCGGCCGCGTGCTGCTCGCCGCGCTGATCGAGCGCTGCGAAGCGGGGCCGTGGCGGCAGATGATCGCGGTCGTCGCGGACGGCGGCAGCGGCGGCTCGACGTCGCTGCATCGCGCGCTCGGCTTCGAGCCGGTCGGCATGCTGCGCGCCGTAGGCTTCAAGCACGGCCGCTGGATCGACACCGCGCTGATGCAGCGCGTGCTCGGAGACGGCGCACAAATGCCGCCCTCCGACGCCGACGCCTCGCACGGAAGCGCTCGGTCGCGCTAAAATCGTTGCATGCCGAAATCGAACCCAACCACTCCCGCCGACGCTGCCCCGGACGCGTCGACGTTGAACGAATACACGGTCGACGAGCTCGCGCGCGTGTCGGACACGACGGTGCGCAACGTACGCGCGTATCAGGATCGCGGCCTGCTCGCACCGCCGCGCAAACG
This sequence comes from Burkholderia sp. ABCPW 14, assembly GCF_001523835.1. Lineage (NCBI taxonomy): Bacteria > Pseudomonadati > Pseudomonadota > Betaproteobacteria > Burkholderiales > Burkholderiaceae > Burkholderia > Burkholderia sp. ABCPW 14. The sequence goes on from NZ_LOVS01000084.1 coordinate 17,350, forward strand.
CGGCCGCGTCGGCATCTATGACAACACGCACGTCGCCCGCCTGAAGGTCATCAATCATCTGCTCACGCGCGGCTACACGCTGTCGAACATCCAGGACCTGATCAAGGCGATCGACGACGGTCACGACCTGCGCTCGATCCTCGGCCTCGAAAACGCGATCGGCGGCCGCTGGTCGAGCGAGCGTCCACAAACCTTCTCGCTCGCTCAGCTGATCCAGATGTTCGGCCCGCAGACGCCCGCGTCGCTCGGGCGCGTCGCCGAGCTCGGCCTGCTCGAGCGGCGCGGCGTGTCGTTCGTCGCGAAGAGCCCGGTGCTCATCGAGGCCGCGGCCGCGATGGTGCGCGAAGGCATCCCGGCGCGCGAACTGCTCGACGCGATCAGCATCACGCGGCCGTATTTCGATGCGATCGCGCGCGTCCTCGTCGAGCTCGTCGTGCGCCGCCTCGATCGCTACGACGAAGGCTCGCTGCCGCCGCCGACCGACGTGCCGGCGCTCGTCGACGCGATCTGGCGGCTGCGTCCGCTCTCGTCGGTGTTCGTCGAAGGCGAGATGAACCGGGCGCTCGAGGCGGCGTCGAGCGCCTATTTGGGCGGCCGCGTCGCGACGATCCTCGACAAGAAGCTGAGCTCCCAGGCGGCGCGCGACGGAGAGTCCGGGTTCGAACGAACCGCAGCGAAGGACGCCCCGAAAAAACGTTAGACGCGCACGCGTCATATTGATATCGGCAATGCTTGGTTCGCACCGGCGACTGCCCGTGCGACGATCTCCCGACCCGAGCGGCGTGCGCGCCGCTCGTTTCGTTCAACGTCGTGGAGATTGCCGATGATTCGCCCTGCCCGCTGGATTCCCCGAACCGTAGCCGCCGCGTTCGCGTCGCTCGTCGCCGTCGCCGCCTTCGCGCAGGACGACGCGGGCGGCAAGGTGCTGCGCGTCGGCTATCAGAAAGCGGGACTGCTCGCGGTCGTCAAGGCGCAAGGCTCGCTCGAGACGCGCGTGAAGCCGCTCGGCTACGCGGTCAAATGGTTCGAGTTCCCGGCCGGCCCGCAACTGCTCGAAGCACTGAACGCGGACAGCATCGACATCGGCTACACGGGCGCGCCGCCCGCCGTGTTCGCGCAGGCAAGCGGCGTGCGTTTCGTCTACGTCGGCGCGGAGCCGCCGTCGCCGCACAACGAGGCGATCATCGTGAAAGCCGATTCGCCGCTCAAGACCGTCGCCGACCTGAGAGGCCGGAAAGTCGCGCTGCAGAAGGGATCGAGCGCGAACTACCTGTTGCTGAAGGCGCTGCAGAAGGCCGGCGTGCGCTACGACGAGATCCGCCCGATCTATCTGCCGCCCGCCGACGCGCGCGCCGCGTTCGAGAGCGGCAACGTCGACGCGTGGGTTGTCTGGGATCCGTATTACGCGGCTGCGCAACAAGCGCTGAAGGCGCGCACGCTCGCCGACTATACGGGCCTGCCTTCCGCCTACAACTTCTACGAAGCGACGCGTGACTTCGCGACCCGGCATCCGGACGTCGTCGGCACGGTGCTGCAGCAGTTGCGCGAGACCGGCCAGTGGGTCAACGCGCATCCCGCGGAAACCGCCGCGCTGATCGCGCCGAAAATCGGCCTCGATCAGGCGCTCGTCGAGACCTGGGTGAAGCGTGTGCCGTACGGCACGGCGCCGCTCGACGGAAAGATCGTCGCTTCGCAACAGGGCGTCGCCGACGCGTTTCACGCAGCGAAGCTAATTCCGCAAAAACTGACCGTCAGCGACAACGTCTGGACCGATCGGAACGCCGCCGCCGCGCTCGCGGCGAAATAGGCACGGCCGCCTCGCCCGCGGTCCGGTCCGGTCCGGTTAGAAGGATTCGTCCGTCCCCGATAACGTCTTCTTGCCGATAATGGGCGGCCGCGCGGACGCCGTGCGTCGTCCGCGACGCTGCCCGCGCGGCCGATAACGAGCTGCGTGCGAGGAGACCGCCCGATCGTGTTGTCCAATCTGCCCGCGCGCGCACGGCTTCTGGCTCGCCGCCGCGCTTGCCGCGCTGCTGTACGGGCTGTCGCTCGGCCAAGCGCCCTATTCCGTCCAGCCTGCCGCGAAAGCCGCGCTCGGTGCGCTGCTGTTCCTCGCCGCATTGCAGCATCCGCTCGCGCGCGAGCGCGCATGGCTCGGTGCCGCACTCGCCGCGTCCATGCTCGGCGACGTGCTGCTCGCGCTTTCCGAATGGCCGCCGTCGTTCGTCGCCGGCCTCGGCGCGTTCCTGCTCGCGCACCTCGCATACTGCGCACTGCTCGCGCCGTGGCGCGCCGCGCCGCGCGGACTGCGCGCCATCGCGCTCGTCGCACTGTGGATCGCCGCACCGGCGCTCTATGCCGCGTTCTTTCCCCATCTCGCCGCGCTCGCCGCGCCGGTCGCCGTCTACATCGCCGTGCTCGTCGCGATGGCAAGCCTCGCGCTGTGCGCCCGCACGCCCGGCCCGCAGGTCGCGGTCGGCGCGCTCGTGTTCGTCACGTCCGACACGCTGATCGGCATCGATCGTTTTCTCGGCGCGTTTTCCGGCGTCGATTATTTCATCTGGGGTTTTTATGCCGTCGCGCAATTGACTATTGCGTTCGGCGTGCTGCGCCGCAAATCAAATTAATCGAATACACGTCGCAATCCTTAATCTGTTGGGGATTACACGCGATTTTGCGACGCAGCATGGCGATTCCCTGCTCCGCCGCGCTTTCTCCCGCGCAAGCGCATCCGGCGGGCGTCGGCATCCGTTGAATCCCGCGCTTAGAGGGCTGTGTCTACCCGGCTTGCGGTTTCGGCTCTCACGATCTATGGTTACATCAATCAATGTAACAGTAAAAAATGAGCCCAAATGGAGACGCTTGGATGAACGCGCGCAATATGTCTTTCGGTCCGCTCGACAACACAAACCACGAAGAAACCATCGATATCGCCATCATCGGCACCGGTTTTTCCGGGCTCGGCATGGCGATTCGCCTCCGGCAAACCGGCAGCCAGGACTTCGCGGTGTTCGAGAAAGCCAGTTCGGTCGGCGGCACCTGGCGCGACAACCACTACCCTGGCTGCGCGTGCGACGTCCAGTCGCATGTCTATTCGTTCTCGTTCGCGCCGAATCCGCGCTGGACGCGCATGTTCGCGCCGCAGCCGGAAATCCGCGCTTACATGGAAGACTGCGTGCAGCGCTTCAACGTCGGCTCGCATCTGCGCTTCAACCACGAGCTTTCCAACGCAACCTACGATGAGGCCGCGCATCGCTGGCGCCTGACGTTCGCGAACGGCAAGCGCGTGTCCGCGCGCGTGCTCGTATCCGGCATGGGCGGGCTGTCCCGCGCCGCGTATCCGAACATCCCCGGCATCGAAACGTTCAAGGGCGAGACGTTCCACTCGCAGGACTGGAATCACGATTATCCGCTCGAAGGCAAGCGCGTCGCCGTGATCGGCACGGGCGCGAGCGCGATCCAGTTCGTCCCGCAGATTGCGCCGCGCGTCGCGAAGCTCGCGCTGTTCCAGCGCACGCCGCCGTGGATCATGCCGAAGCCGGACCGCCCGGTCAGCGGCTTCGAGCAGTGGCTGTTCCGCAATCTGCCGTTCACGCAAAAGCTGCTGCGCGGCGGCCTCTACTGGATGCTCGAATCGCGCGTGCTCGGCTTCGCGATCCATCCGTCGACGATGAAGCTCGTGCAGAAGCTCGCGCTGCGCCACATCGGCAAGCAGATCTCCGAACCGGAGCTGCGCGCCGCGGTGACGCCCGACTACACGATCGGCTGCAAGCGGATCCTGATGTCGAACGACTATTACCCGGCACTCACGCGCAAGAACGTCGACGTCGTCACGACGGGCATCGAGCGGATCGAGAAAAACGCGGTGGTCACGACGGACGGCAAGCGCCATGAAGTCGACTGCCTGATTTACGGCACGGGATTCCAGATCAACAACCCGTTCCCGCGCGGCACGATCGTCGGGCGCGGCGGCGTCGACGTCGTCGACGCATGGCGCGACGGCCTGCACGCGTACCTCGGCGCGACCGTCCCCGGCTATCCGAACTGGTTCATCCTGATGGGACCGAACACGGGTCTCGGCCACAACTCGATGGTCTACATGATCGAGTCGCAGATCGAATACGTGCTCGGCGCATTGAAGGCGATGCGCACCGAGCGCGCGGAGGCGATCGAAGTGCGTCCGCTCGTCGAGCTCGAATACAACAACCGCATCCAGAACAAGCTGAAGAGCGCGGTCTGGTCGACGGGGGGCTGCAACAGCTGGTATCTCGATCCGCGCACCGGCAAGAACACGACGCTGTGGCCGACGTTCACGTGGCGCTTCCGGCAGGAAACCGCGTTCTTCTCGATGGCGGACTACCACACGTACTACGCGAACCCGCGTCAGAACGCGCAGCCGGCGCCGGCGCTGCCGAACGCCGTCGTCGCGACGACCTCCGCCGAGACGACCGCCTGAGCCCAGATACCACACGAGCCTACGACATGAAATCCTTTTCCAACAAAGTCGCTGCAATCACGGGCGCCGGCTCGGGCATGGGCCGCTCGCTCGCGGTGCAGCTCGCGCAACAGCATTGCCACGTCGCACTCGCCGACAAGAACGCGGTCGGCCTCGCCGAGACCGAGCGGATCGTCCGCGCGCTCGCGCCGTCGGTGCGCGTGACGACCTGCGTGCTCGACGTCGGCGACCGCGCCGCGATGCACGCGTGGGCCGACGAAACGGCCGCCGCGCACGGCCGCGTGAACCTCGTCTTCAACAACGCGGGCGTCGCGCTGTCGAGCACGATCGACGGGATGGAATACAGCGATCTCGAGTGGATCGTGAACATCAACTTCTGGGGCGTCGTCCACGGGACGAAAGCGTTCCTGCCGTACGTGAAGGCGTCCGGCGAAGGCCACATCGTCAACACGTCGAGCATCTTCGGGATCTTCGCGCAGCCGGGCATGAGCGGCTACAACGCGACGAAGTACGCGGTGCGCGGCTTCACCGAGTCGCTGCGCCAGGAACTCGACCTGATGAAGTGCGGCGTGTCGGCAACCTGCGTGCATCCGGGCGGCATCCGCACGAACATCGCGCAATCGGCGCGGCTCGCGCAGAACATGGTCGGCTTCATGGTCGAGAGCGAGCAGCAGGGCAAGGCGGACTTCGAGAAGTTCTTCATCACGACGGCCGACGAAGCGGCGCGCGTGATCCTGCTGGGCGTGCGCAAGAACAAGCGCCGCGTGCTGATCGGCCGCGACGCGCGCGGCGCCGACTGGCTCGCGCGCACGCTGCCCGCCGCGTATCAGTCGCTCGTCGTGCTCGCGACGAAGCTGCAAAGCGCCCGCGCGCGCCGCCGCGCGGGCCGCGCGACGCCGGCGCCCGTGCACGCAACGTACAACAACGCAGGCAACCAGGGAGGAGAGCAATCATGACGACACCGCATTTGATGCCGGTCCGGCGCGACATCCGCTTCGCGCTGCCCCCCGATCGCGCGCACGACTGGCACGTCCAGGGCACGCCCGTCACGCACTTCATGAACGCGCTGTCGCTGCTGTTCCCGGCGGGCGAGCGCTTCTTCATGGATTCGGTGCGCAACTACCGCGACGAGATTCACGATCCCGAACTGAAGAAGCAGGTCGCGGGCTTCATCGGCCAGGAAGCGATGCACACGCGCGAGCACATCGAGTACAACGATCTGCTGCAATCGGCCGGCCTGCCCGCGCACAAGCTCGACAAGCGCCTGTGGGCGCTGCTCGGCTACATGAAGAAGGTGCTGCCGAATTCGATGCAGCTCGCGATCACGATCGCGCTCGAGCACTACACGGCGATCCTCGCGAATCTGCTGCTGACGGGCCACGAGCATCGGATCGACGGCTCGGTCGAGGGCTACAAGCAGGTGTGGATGTGGCACGCGATGGAAGAGACCGAGCACAAGGCGGTCTCGTACGACGTGTGGAACACCGTGATGAAGCCGGGCGTGAAGACCTATCTGCTGCGCACCGGCACGATGCTGCTGACGACGCTGATCTTCTGGACGGTCGTGTTCGACTTCCATGTGCGCCTGATGTTCGCGCACCGGATGCGCCACGGCAAGCTCAAGGGGATGTGGCGGCTCGTCAAGTACCTGTACAGCCCGAAGAACGGCGTGTTCCCGAGCATCGCGCTCGAATGGCTCGACTATTTCCGGCCGGGCTTCCATCCGTGGGATCACGACAACCGGCAGTACCTGCAGGGCATCGACACACTGCTTGAGAACATCGAAGCCGCGAACGAGCGCTATGCCGACCAGGCCGCGCCACGCCGCGTGCCGCTTCATTCGTCGCCCGCGCAGCAGCACGCGTAAGCGAAGAAGCGATGGCGTCCGTCCGCGACACGCTGACGGTCCGCTCGGGCGACGTGCGTCTTGCCGTCTATCTGAGCGGGCCGCGCAATGCTCCGCCCGTGATCCTCGTGCACGGCTATCCGGATTCGGCGCGCGTGTGGGAGCGCGTGCGCGAGCATCTCGACAAGCGCTTTCGCGTGATCGCGTACGACGTGCGCGGCGCGGGCGCATCGGATGCGCCGAAGCGCCGCGCCGACTACAAGCTGCCCGTGCTCGCGCAGGATCTGCTCGCCGTCGCCGACGCGACGTGCGGCAACCGGCCGTTTCACCTCGTCGGCCACGACTGGGGTTCGATTCAATGCTGGGAAGCGGCGACCGATCCGTCGATCGCGGGCCGGCTCGCGTCATACACGTCGATTTCGGGGCCGTGCCTCGACCACGTGTTTCGCGCGCCGCTCAATCTGAAGCAGACGCTGAAGTCGTGGTACATCGCGCTCTTCCATCTGCCGCTCGTCCCCGAGCTCGTGTGGCGCCTGGGCGGCGCGAAGCTATGGCCGCTGTGGCTGCGCAAGACCGAGCGGATCGTCGTCGACGCCGATCCGGATCAATTGCGCAACGGGCTGAACGGCCTCAAGCTCTACCGCGCGAATTTCATCGAGCGGGCCCGTCGGCCGCGCGAACGCTACGCGCAGGCACCGGTGCAGATCATCGTGCCGCGCTACGACCGGTACGTGACGCCTGCCCTCACCCGCAACCTCGACCGCTGGCTCGGCGCCCACCGGCGCGACGAGATTGCCGCGTCGCATTGGACGGTGATCCGCGACGCGGCGCTGATCGCCGCGCGGATCGGCCGGTTCGCAACCGCGCATGAGCCGAAGAAATTCGCGGCTGTCGCCGCCGCGAAGTCGGGCGGCCGGCAGCGGGCGAATCAGCGCGCGTCGTCCGGCAAGCGTCTGAAAAGCATCTCGTAGTCGATCACGAGCCCGTCGCGATCGACTTCCAGCACCGCGGTGAAGCCGCTCATACGATGGGCGGCGCTTGCCGCACCGAAACGTTCATTTACGCGTCCCGCACCGCCCCGGTCGGCGCGGCGCATTCCACACGTCGCATCCGCACACGGCTCCCGCATCACGCCGTCCCGCCGTCCTCGCGCCGATCGGCGGCCGCCGCTGCCGCTTCGGCGCGCGCCACCGCCCGCGCGTACAGCGCCGCCGCATCGAATCCGCTCAAGTCGAGCCCGAAGCGCTCGCGCAAGCACGCCGCCCATGCGTCGACATGCGACAGCCGGGTCGTTTGCGCCGCGCCCTCGGTGGTGCGCAACGTCAGCGTATCGTTGAAAAGCAGCGCGCGTGCATCGGGCAGAATCCGGCACACGACGAGATCATGCGTGAAGAACGAATCGGGATGACTCGACGTATACCAGTTCGCGACCTCGTAATCGATCCACTCGACGGGCTTCAGCGAAAAGCGATACAGCGGATGCCAGCCGTTCGGCGTCTCGCACTCGATTTCCAGCTCGCCCTCGACGGGCGCGTCGACGACGCGATACATGCCGTGCGGCGTCGGCTGCGCGTCGTTCAGGTCGTAGCGCAGCGGCGCCGTCAGCGTCGTCGAGCCGAAACCGACGTCGGCAAACCATGTCGCGCCGTCCAGATCGATGCGCAGCAGCATGTGCGTCTGCGGGGTCGACTCTTCGGGCGGACGCTGCCAGCGCACGCGCGCGATCAGCGGCGTCACGCGAAAGCCGAACTGCACAAGCACCGTGTAGAAGAGCTTGTTCTGCTCGAAACAGTAACCGCCGCGCCGCTGCTCGATCAGCTTGTCGACCACCGACTCGAGGTCGAGCGCGACGCGCGCGCCGGTATACGGATTGAGATTCTCGAACGGAATCGACTGCGGATGCAGCACCTGCAGTTGGCGAAGGACGTCGAGCGTCGGCTCCACCGGTCCGTGATAACCGATGCGGGCGAAATAACGGGAAAGATCGACTGCGTCGCGCATGTGGGCAACCCGATGGTGACGAAACGCGTCACCATAGCATCACGCGGATAACCTCATCCGACGCAAGGACAAGCGCGCGCCGGCCGTCGCGGCTGCGCGCGCGTCGACGAAGCGCGTTACGGCAGCAGCTTGAGCGCCGCGGATGCGACGGACGGCACCGAGATCCCATGGCTAGCCGCGAATTGCACGGCTGCGCTGAGCGTGCCGCCGATCGACTGGAACTGGTTCGGCGCGTTCTGTGCGATGTACGACGCAGCCTTCAGGTTGTTCGGGTCGAGACCCGCCTGCAGCAGCGACGCGGGATTCGACGCCCCCAGACTCCCGAGCCCCGATTGCAGTTGCGAATACTGCGTAACGCCTTCGCCGAGCGACGTCAGGCCTCGGGTGAACGCCGCCTTGTCGACACCCGCGCCCGGCGCGGCGCCGTTCGCGCCGCCGGATGCGAACGCCTGCGTCAATGCCTGCGCGACCGACTGCTGCGCGCCGCCGACTTGCGACAACGCGCCAGGCGTCAGCGCACTCGCGCCTCCGTTCGTCAACAGACCTGCCGCGTGCTGCGCCTGCCCGGCCGCGCCCGTGAGCCCCATCGCCGATGCAAGGCTCGCCTGTCCCGAGAGCACCTGCTGGTTCGCGCCGACGTACGACCGCAGCATCTGCGACATGCCGGATGTGCCGGACGCGCTCGCCTGCTGTGACGCGCCGCCGAGCAGCGACGCGCCGAGGCTTTGCAGATCGACCTGCGCGAACGCGGCCCCGCTCACGAGCGCGCCGCCGGCGCAGCAAACGAGCGCCGCGCGCTTCGCGAAGCGATTGATCGTTTTCATCGAATCTCCCTGTGAATCCTGCCGTGGAGAATTGTCGAGGCGAGCGTACGACGAATGCAATCACGGATACATATCGAAACGTATTGACAGGCTTCGCCACGGATACACCTGCGGCGAGACCGGGATTCGACCGAGCACGCCGGGTGGCTTGACGGGTGGGCGATTGCGGCATTGCGATCGCACGCCGGCAGTGGGATCGACGGGCGGAATCGACGCACCGTGCGAGGTAACGGCAGCTTTGTCTCGAGCGGTGCATCGCGCGCAACAAAGACAACGCTATTCAACACTTGATTAACTTCCAATACCTTCGAATACCTTATTAATTTCTTCACCAACTTGCACTTCAAACCACTCGAATCCGGCACTATAAAAACATCAATCATTGAATTGACCAACCGCTAAAAATTACCTAGGTTAACCACATCAATTCCTTGAAAATTTTATTATGCATCCCTCAACAATCGATGCCGAAACCATCGCGGCAAAGCTCTACAACGAGGTCTCTCATCACCCGCCTCCGTGGATGATCGATCTGTATGCGGCGACGCTCGTTCCGAAAATCGGCTTCGCGAAGACAGGAGAGGAAATCAAGCGAACGCAAAAAGATTTTCTCGAATCGAGAAATGCGATCATTGCCGCATTGGCAACGTATCGATCCCATTCCGATTGATCCGCATCGGGATCGAAAGCGATTCATCATGACCGTCGGCTGGCGACGCAGCGCCGCCAGCCGACGATTCCGGACATGCACCGAGCATGACCTTCATATCAACAAACGCCGTCAGGCCCGGCACAGCATTCGTTCAGGAACGCTGACTACGCCGGGCCGATCGTTCGCGGACCCGTCGCCGCTCGCGTGTTACTCGCTCGCAGCGAGGCCGGATCGGCGAAACGCGTTGTCGAGATCCGCGATCAGATCGTCCTCGTGCTCGAGGCCAATCGACACGCGAATCAACCCTTCCGACACGCCCGCCGCCTTGCGCGCCTCTTGCGGAACGCCCGAATGCGTCGTCGACGCCGGATGGCAGATCAGCGACTCGGTGCCGCCGAGACTCACCGCCGACTTGAACAGATGCAGCGCGTTGATGAAGCGGAATGCTTCGGCGCGACCGCCGTTCAGCACGAACGCGAACGTCGAGCCTGCGCCCTCGCATTGCCGCTCGTACACGGCCTGATAAGCGTCGTCGACGATCAGCTCCGGGTGATACACATCGACCTTCTGATACGGATTCGTCGCCAGCCACTTCGCGACCGCCGACGCCGTGCGCGCCGCCTGCTTCATCCGCAGCACGACCGTCTCCATCGAGCGGATCAGCATCCACGACGAATGCGGATCGAGCTGCGAACCGAATGCGCTGCGCACCGCCCGCACCTTCGCGACGAGATCCCTGCGGCCCGTCACGCCGCCGGCGACGAGGTCGCTATGGCCGCCGACGTACTTGGTCAGCGAGTACACCGACATGTCGACGCCATGCTCGCTCGGCTTCTGGAAGATCGGCCCGAGCAGCGTGTTGTCGCACACCGAAATCGGGCGATAGCCGTGACGCGCCTCGAATGCATCGAGCTCGCGGCACATCCCGTCGAGATCGATCAGCGCGTTGGTCGGGTTCGCCGGCGTCTCGACGTAGCAAAGCCGCACCGGGCCTTGCTGCGCGGCGGCTTCGAGCGCCGCGCCGATCGACTGCGGCGTCAGGCCGTCCTCGACCGGATGCGCGGTCACGCCCCATTCGCGGAAGAACTTCGCGATCAGCGTTTCGGTGCCGCCATAGAGCGGCACCGATTGCACCAGTTGATCGCCGGGGCGCAGGAACGCGAGAAAGATCGCGCTGATCGCCGACATCCCGCTCGACGTGACGACGGCCGCCTCGGAGCCGTCGAGCAGCGCGAGGCGGTCCTCGACGATCTCGAGATTCGGATGATTGAAGCGGCTGTAGACAAGACCCGCCGCCTCGCCCTGCGGGAGCGGCTTGCGGCCCGACACGACGTCGAAGAAATCGGCGCCGTCCTCCGCCGAGCGGAACGCGAACGTCGACGTCAGGAACACCGGCGGCTTCACCGCACCTTCGGACAGGAACGGATCGAATCCGTACGACATCATCTGCGTTTCCGGATGCAACGGACGGCCGTCGATGTTCTTCTTGTGATAGCTCGAATACGTCATGCGGTGACTCCTATTTACGGTGGCTGCGATTCGGTCCGCCGGCGCGCGGTAAGCCGCGCGCCGCGCCTATCGCCAATCGACTCAGTGTAAGAAAGCTAGCAGGAAATATGCTTTCCATTTCATTCCTGCACGCCCCTATAATCAAAAGAATATTTCTTTCTTCATTTCCCTCATAAAAAAATGGCGATCGGCATGAAGCTGGACGAAACAGATCTGAAGATCCTGAAGATCCTGCAGGAGAACGGACGCCTCAGCAACGCGGAGCTGGCCGATCGTGTGGCGCTGTCCGCGGCGCCGTGCTGGAAGCGCCTGCGCCGGCTCGAAGCCGATGGTTTCATCTCAGGCTATCAGGCGATCCTCGATCGGCGCGCGCTCGGCTACGAGATCGTCGCGTTCGTCAACATTTCGCTCGACAGCCACACCGAGAAAACCTGCCGCGCGTTCGAAGCAGGCGTGATGGCGATGCCGGAAGTGGTCGCGTGCCACAACACGACCGGGCAGCACGACTATCTCGTGCAAATCGTCGCGAAGAATTTCGATACGTTCTCGAGCTTCGTATTGAATCGGCTCCGGTCGCTGCCGGGCGTCAAGGAACTGCTCAGCACGATTTCGATGCGCGAATTGAAATCCACGAGCCGGCTGCCGGCGAGTGAATTGAGGATGACGAAGTGAGTCGGCTCGAGCGAATCGATCAAGCCGGCCTCAATAGTTCAGCATTCCGAAAGAATTGACGGCATAATGCCAACGCAAACCCGGGCGACTTCAGCACGCCAGCTGCCTCGAGCATCTCGGCGGTTGATCGGAGCGGCCCGCGCACGGCCGATCGACCGCGTTGGTCATGCGCCGCCACGTCTACTCGATTCGAGCGCCGGATAACGCGGGCCGGCGCGCATTCACCCAATCCCGCTCCTTTTCGTACGCGCGCGCGAGTTGCAGCACCGCGAAATCGTCTCGCGGCCGGCCGATCAACTGCATGCCCATCGGCAGCCCCGCCCCGTTGAAGCCGACCGGCACGCTGATCGCCGGACAGCCGGCAAGCGTCCACGGCACGACGGTCTCCATCCAGCGGTGATAGGTATCCATCGTGCGTCCCGCGATCGCTTGCGGCCAGCGAAGGCCGACGTCGAACGGAAAGACCTGCGCGGTCGGCGCGGCGATGTAGTCGTAGCGCTCGAAGAATGCCGTCAGCGCCTGGTACCACGCGCTGCGTGCGGCGCTCGCATCGTAGACGTCGGACGCGCCGAGCTTGAACAAGCCCTCCACTTCGTAGATCGCTTCCGGCTTCAGCAATGCGCGCCGCGACGGGTCGCGATAATGCATCAGCAGATTCCCGCCCGACAGCAGATGCCGGTGCACGAGCCACGTCTGCCAGATCCGCTCCGGCGAGAAAGACGGCAGCGCCGCATCGACATCGCAGCCGATCGCGCGCAGCGCGTCGAAGCTCGCCTCGCACAGCGCCAGCACGCCCGGCGCCATCGCGAGATAGCCGTTCCAGTCGCCGACCCATGCGATCCGCTTGCCGCGCAGGTCGGCATCGAGCGATTGCGCGAAGCGCTGCGGATCTTCGGCGAGCGACAGCGGATCGCGCCGGTCGTAGCCCGCCTGGATCGCGAGCAGCAGCGCGACGTCGACGACCGTGCGCCCCATCGGCCCTTCGGTGCCGAGCTGCTGGACGAACACGTCGACGCTCGGCCAACGCGGCACGCGCCCTTGCGACGGTCGAAAGCCGTACACGTTGCAGAACGCGGCCGGATTGCGCAGCGAGCCGCCGAAGTCGCTGCCGTCGGCGACGGGCAGCATCCGCGCGGCGAGCGCGGCCGCCGCACCGCCGCTGCTGCCGCCCGCGCTTTTCGACAGGTCGTACGGATTGCGCGTCGCACCATAAACCTCGTTGAACGTATGCGAGCCCAACCCGAACTCCGGCGTGTTCGTCTTGCCGACGAACACCGCGCCCGCCGCGCGCATCCGCTCGACGACGAGCGCGTCGGCCGACGGCCTCATCGCGCGGAAGATCGGCGAGCCGAGCGTCGTCACGATGTCCTTCGTCATCGCAAGATCCTTCGGCGCCTGCGGGATGCCGTGCAGCCAGCCCGCATATTCGCCGCGCGCGAGCGCCGCGTCCTTCAGCGCGGCCTCGGCGAGCAGCACGCCGTGTTCGCACAACGCGACGATCGCATTGACGTCGCCGTTCACGCGCTCGATGTGAGCAAGATACGCGCGCATCGTCTCGACGCACGACACGTCCTTGCGCCGGATCGCCGCGGCAAGCGCATGCGCGGGCATGTCGACGAGCGGCTCGAGCGGCGCGGCGGGCGTGCGGGAAGACCGGGAAATGCCTGCGGACATGCGGGTCTCCGTGTGAGTCGGGTGGATACGTCGGCGGCAATGCATGCGACGACGTCGCGACAGCACCGCCTTCGCCGGATGCGGACAATTATATAAACGCGTCGGATCTCGCTGCGCGGCCACCCGGCTCCGAGTGCGATTCGCTGCATTGCAGCAATCCGCCAGACGATTCGGATGACGATCCAATTGACACTGCGTCGAATCCGCGCGCCGGCGCTACGATAGACGAACGGAGCGAGCAGTCTCGCTCCGCGTGGCTGCAAACGACGCGGGAATCCGGAAGCCCCGGCTCGACTCGAAGCACGAACACGGCCGACCGCGCGAATCGGTCGCCGGCCGAGACCCGTCCCTTTATGCGCATAAATCTATATTTCTTATATTTTTTATAACGCGAAGACGCGCTCGACGTTTACGACATTTTTACGCCGCCTCCAAATTTCTTTAGGCCATGCCGACGGCGACAGGACTAGCCTACTGTCACCGCGTCACCGAACAGGTTTTCTCATGCTCAAACTCCTGGTCCCCATCGGTCACTCGCAGCGTTCGCTGCAAGCCGTGCGGCACGCCGCCTTTCTGTATCACGAGCGATGTGCGTCCGAAGTCGTGCTGGTCAACGTCCAGCCCCCTCTCGAATCCACCCGCCTCGAAGCCTTCCACTCGCTCGCGAAGCTCCGCCAGATCGAGCATGATTTCTCGGAAAGCGAACTCGCCCAAGCCATCGGCATCCTCAAGGACGCCCAAGTCAAATATTCGGTCGCGATGAAAGTCGGCCCGATCGCCGACACGATCGCCGCCTGCGCGGCGGAGAACGGCTGCGACGAGATCGTCGTCGTCGCGCCGCGCCGCGATCCGCTCCATGCGCTTACTCATTTTTTCCACCGCAGCATCCTCGACCGACTCGTGCGCATCGCGAGCGTGCCCGTCACCGCCGTACGCTAATCGGTGCGCCAATTCGCGCACGAACCGGTCGTGACGCCGACCGGCCGCACGCGGCGTGCTTTCGGCGCGGCCAGGGCACCGAAATGGCGCCCCGTTGCGAGACTAGCGGCGCTCTCCCGCGACATCGATCCTGACGCGCCGATCCGGCGCGAGACAGGCGATCGCTTCGGATGAACGGCCCGCGGGACACCCGGCGCTCACCGGATCGGCCTTGCCGAGCCCTTGCGCGACGATCAGATCGCCCGGCAAGCCGCGCGTCGTCAGGTATGAGCGAATCGTTTCAGCCCGGGCGAGCGACAGTTGGCGGTTGTATTCATCCGTGCCGAGCCGATCGGTATAGCCGGTGACTCGAACCGAGCGGATATGCTGGTATTGCTGCTGAAGCGTGGCCGCGATCCGGTCCAGTTCCGCGCGCCCGCTCGGCAGCAGATCGCGCAGCGCAGATTTGTCGAACGGAAACAGCAGGTGGTAATCAAGCGTGAATTGCTTCGATTCGTCGCTCGCCGCCTGCGCCACCGGCGGCTCCTTCGGGCCATCGACCAGCGCCTTGCATTCCGGCTCCTTCCAATACGTCGACTTCACGCGGTAGTGGCTGTCGTACTGGATCTGATACTGGCAGGTCACGACGTCCTGCCCGTGTCCCGTGCGGAAATTGAACACATAGTTCCACACGTGCACGCCGAAGATCCCCTCGCTGAAATGCGGCTCGCCGATCAGCGCGTAGACCTGGTTCTTGTCGGGACCGGGCCCGATCTGCCGCAGATTCTCGACATTCACGAACGTACCCTCCTTCAACCATGCACCGTCGCGCGCCGGGAACCCGACCGACCCGTCCTGCGCAGTGGTCGGCGCCATTCCGCATCCCGCCAGCAGCGCCCCGCACAATCCGGCCGCCGCCACATATTTCGATATCCTGTTCATTTTCATATTGGATTCCTTATCGTCCGGACGGCCGGCACGAGACCGGCCGTCATGCGCGACTCACCTCACCACTGATAGCCCGCCCCGAGCACCGCGCCGGTACCGCCGCGCGTGCTGCTCGTGAGCGACCCCTTGTACAGCCACTTGCCGTTCTCGGAGATCGTCGATACGCCGAGCGCGAAGCCTTGCTGACCCTGCCACGTGGAGCCCGCGATCGCCACCATGCTCTTGCCCGGCGCGGTAGGCTGCGGCAATCCGGCCACGGCCATCGCCGCGGCCACGCCGCCGTTCATCTCGCGCCGCAGGTGGTCGACCTTCTGATCCGTGTACTGATTCGCCTGACCGACCGCATTGCCGATGCCGCTGTTCAACTGGCTCACGTTCACCGCATCGGTGCCGTTGACGCCCGGCGCGACATTGGAGATCGTCCGCTCATTGCCGACCGAGCCGACCGACACCGTGTTCGGTGCGGTCGCGACCGAATGGGCGCCGAGTGCGACCGAGTTGTTGCCGGCAGCCGACGCGCCGTCGCCGACCGCGACGCTGTTCGTGCCGGACGCGACACTGCCGCTGCCCGCGGCGGTCGAACCGATGCCGCTCGCGACGGGCGCCGTATAGGTCGACGGATTGCCCGTGATCCACTGGCCCGACACGGTTTGCCCGGTGTTATTGCCATTGTTTCCGCTGCTGCCCGAGTTCGACCCGTTCGTGATGTTCTGGATCGACTGATTCAGTTGCGCGATCGCACCTTGCAACTGGCCGACGTTCACCGCGTCCGTCGCTTGCGTGCCCGCCGCGACGTTGGTGATCTGACGCAGCGATCCTTCGAGGCCGACCGATACCGCGCCGAACGCCGTCGTGAAGCTGCTGCCCGTGATCGGGTCCGTATAGGTGCCGGCCGCGCGATTCGCGACCGAGCCGGCGCCGAGCGCCACGCCGCCCGCCGTGTTGACGGACGCGTTCGCGCCGAGCGCGAGCGATCGTCCGCCCGTCGCCTGCGCGCCGCTGCCGAGCGCGACGTCGCCCGCCACCGCAGGATTGCCGCTCACGCCCGCCGATGCGTTCGCGCCCTCGGCGATCGAGTCCTGACCGTAAGCGACGGCAGCCGGCCCGACCGCGACGCTATCGGTGCCCACCGCCGTGGAATCGGGCGCGGTCGAATTCGCGTGGAAATACTTGATCCCGCCGCCGTTCACCGCGTTGTCGACGGTGCTCGCGACCGCATACAGCTGGCTGCCGTTGACGGCATCCGTCGAGGTCGGCGTGATGCGCCCCGCCGCCACGTTCGTGATCTGGCGCTCGGCACCGGGCGCGCCGACGCTCACGACGCTCGTCGGATTCGCGCCGGCGAAGCCGGACAGCGTCAGCTGGCCGCCGGACGTCGTGGTGATCGTCGCGCTGCTGGTCGGATTGGCCGCCGCCACGGTCGTGCCGTTGCCGAGCGCCACGGAGCCGTCGAGCCCCGAGCCGATCGTCACGTTGTTGCCCAGCACGAACGCGTTGTTCGCGTTGATCGTGTTGTTGTTGCCGAACGAATACGAGCCCGTGCCCGTGACCGTCGACGGATCGCCGAACGCACCCGCGTTCGCACCCGACACGACATTGCCCGTGCCGATGCTGATCGACTGGCGGCCGGTCGCCTGAGCGCCTGAGCCGATCGCGATCGCGTTGACGCCGCTTGCGCTCGCGTAGCCGGACAACGCGGTCGCATTGTTGACGCTCGTCGCGCCGCCGATCGCGACCGATCCTTGAGCCGTCGCCTCGGCGCCGCCGCCTACCGCGACCGCCCCCGCCGCCGACGCCTTCGAATAGGCGCCGAGCGCGTTCGCGTAATAGGCGGACGACGCAGCGCCCTCGCCCAGCGCCACTGCGCCGCTCGCGGTGGCCGACGAGTAGCCGCCGAACGCGTTCGGCGCCGACACGTGCAGCGGGTCGCTGTTGTCGCCCTGCGCGAACGCGCCGGCGCCGATCGCGATCGTGCCGATGTCTTCGCGGCCGGGTATCGACTGCCCCGTGTCCTTCAGCGCCTGCGCGTTCGTGCCGATCGCCAGGCTGAAGTCCGGCAGCGCTCTCGCGCTGGCGCCGATCGCGGTTCCGCCGTCGCCCGCCGCTTGCGAGTAGACGCCGAGCGCGGTGCCCAGGCGGCCGGTCGCCGCGGCGTGATCGCCGTAGGCCGAGCCGCCCTCGCCGTTCGCGTACGCGTAGTTGCCGACCGCCGTGCCGTACAGCAGCGTGCCCGGACTGAAAGCCGGGTTGTAGAACGCCCACGGGCCGGTATTGCCGCCGGGGCCGGCGTACGCGTTATAGCCCGCCGCATAGCTGACCTGCGCGGCGGCGTCGGTCGCCATCGCGCCCATCGCCGCGGCCACCGCCAGCGACATCAGGCCGAGCTTCGCCCACGAAATGCGCGACCGGCACGAAGCCGCCGCGCCTGCGTCGGCGCGAGCTGCGGTCGTGACGGCTCGCGCCGTCGACCCCCTGCTTCCATTCGATCCGGCAAATTCAGATACCGCAATCAATTGGCCTCGCACCCGACTCCAGACCACATTGTAGATTTTGTTCACTCAATATCCCCTGTGAATTCAATTCGCACGGGCCGTCAGCAGGGTAGGTATCCGATCGCCCAGCCCGCCGGACTGTCGCCATCGAAAACGAAATCACGCATTGCGATTAAAATGTGAAAATCATTTATATGATTTTCGGGACATCAATCGCGAACCCCGATCACGCCTCGCAGGCAGGGATATTAATAACTTTCCACTTCGTCATTTCCGGAATACTCAAAAACAGTAATCCATCGAACACTGGCGAAAGAATGTTGAAAATGTAATCTAACCCACATTACCCTTCAAAAAATTCCGCACCGGAAAATTCCGATTAATCATCGGAAATATTAAACAAACAATTAATAAATCCGAGAAATGCCATTTATCGAATGCCGGCGCAGGTGCGCCGCCAGCCGCGGACTCGCGGAACGCCCCGGCCGTCTCTTTCGATGCATCTTCTCCACCGTTTTTTCGGCGGACGCGCAAAATAAAAAAACGGCCCGGGAAAATCCCGGGCCGTTCTCTCCGCTTTGCCGCGTGCCGCGAAAAAGCCGTGCTACGCCTCGAGTTTCTCGAGCACCTGCCCTTTCGTCTCGATGCCGACGAAATACACGGTCAGCGCGGCGACGAGCGGCACCGCCGCGAGCAGGTAGAACGCCGGACTCAGATCGCCGCCGACGATCGCGCGCGGCACCACCATCGGCGCGACGAACGACGCGACCTTCAGCCACGCGCTGCCGAGCCCGCAGCCGGCGGCGCGGATGCTCGTCGGATACTGCTCGGGCGTGTACACGTAGGACGTGATGAACCCCGACGCCATCAGGCCGAGCGCGAGCGAGCAGAACGCGGCGACGACGTACACCGACGACGCGTGATAGATCCCCGCGAACACGAGCGACAGCGCGCACAGCACGAACGACCCGACGATCACCGGCTTGCGGCCGACCACGTCGACGGTGAGCGCCGACACGAGCGAGCCGACCACGCCCATCACCGAGCCGATCACGGCGAGGTTCAGCGCGAGTTGCAGCGGCGCGTGATAGAAGTTCTTGTAGATCGTCGGCAGCCAGGTCGACAGCCCGTACTGGATGAATCCGCAGGTCGCCCACAGCGTCGCGACCGCGAGCGTGCGCTTCAGATAGGCCGGCCCGAACAGATCGATCATCCGGCGCTTCGGATGACGACGCACGAGCGCGTCGAACTCGCCTGCGTGCGCCACCGGAGGCAGCGGCCCCTTCACCGACGATTCGAACACATGCAGCGCCTGCCCCGCATCGTCGAGCCGCCCGCGCGCGGCGAGCCAGCGCGGCGACTCCGGTACGAGCCGCGTCAGCACGAGCGCGAGCACGAGCGGCATCCCGCCGATGAAGTACATCACCTCCCAGCCGAAGCGCGGCACGAGCCACGCGCCGAGCGCCATCGACGCGAGCAGGCCGATCGGGAACACGATCTCGTACAGCAGCACGAAGCGGCCACGGCCGTGCGCGCGCGTGATCTCGTTGATGTAGGTCGCGGCGACCGGCAGCTCGCCGCCAAGGCCGAGCCCCTGCACGATCCGCAGCAGCACGAATGCTTCGAACGTCGAAGCGAATCCGCATGCGATGCTCGTCACGCCGATCACGGCCGAGCTCCACGCGATCGCGCGTACGCGGCCGTGCTTTTCCGCGAGCGCCGGAAACAGGAACGCGCCGAGCAGTTGACCGATCGCGCCCGACGCGATCAGCATCCCGACCTGATTCGGCGAAAGCCCCCACTTGTGGATCAGGAGCGGCAGCGTCGCCGCGATCGTGATCACGTCGAAGCCGTCGAAGAACGTCGCGGTGCCGATCAGCACGCGCGCGCGGATCTGCATCGCGTTCGCGGGCAGCCGCTCGATGCGCGCGATGATCGCGCCGGGGGTCGCGGCGCTCGCCGCCGATTTGGCCGCGGCCCCGCCCGCGACGGCGCTTTCCAGTGTGCTCATGCGTGTGTTCTCCTCCATGTTGTCGTTGTCGCTCTCGTCGATCAGGCGAGCGCCTTCGTCGTGTCCGCGAGCGCGGCGACGTCGATCGCGCGCCCCTGGCTCATCCATTTGCGCGCGAGCTTCAGGTCGCGCGCCGAATTGATCGCGATCACGCCGCGCAGCGCGCCGTCCGTCAGAAAGAACAGCGTTGCGCGCCTCGCCGCGACGTCGCCGCGAATCACGAGCTGCGCGTCGGCAGGCAAATCGCCGAGAATCTGCAGGTTCACGTCGTATTGATCGGACCAGAACCACGGAATCTCCGCGTACGGCGCGCGCACGCCGAGCACCGCCTTCGCCGCCGCGATCGCCTGGTTTTGCGCGTTCGCCCACGATTCGAGCCGCACCCGGCGCTTCAGCCATGCGTTCGGATGGTTCGCGACGTCGCCGCACGCGAAGATCGCCGGATCGCTCGTCGTCCCGTATTCGTCGACGACGATGCCGTCTTCGACGCGCAGCCCGGCGTCCGCGGCAAGCGACGTGTTGAGCGCGAGGCCGATGCCCGCGACCGCGATATCCGCATCGACGGTCGTGCCGTCGGCGAGCGTCGCGCGCACGCGGCTCGCGTCGTCCGGGTGCGCATCGAGCAACGCGAGCGATGCATTCAGGCGCACGTCGACGCCGTTCGCACGATGCAAATCAAGCAGAAAATCGGACACCGCGCCCGGCACCGAGCGCGCGCACAGCCTCGGCGCGCCCTCGACGACGACCGCGTCGACGCCGAGCTTGCGCGCGGTCGCCGCGACTTCGAGCCCGATCCAGCCTCCGCCGATCACGAGCACGCGACGGCTCGCGCGCAGCTTCTCGCCGAGCGCGACGGCTTCGTCGAGCGTGCGCAGGTAATGAAGGTTAGGCGTCTTGACGATCGAATCCGGCAAGCGGCGCGGCGCGCCGCCCGTCGCGATCACGAGCCGCTCGTATTCGACCTCGCGGCCCGACGCGGTGCGCACGACGCGCCGCGCGCGATCGATCGACGCCGCACGCTCCGGCTGCCACGTCTCGACCGCGAGCGTTCCGAATTCGTCGGGCTGCACGACGCGCACGGTCGAGATATCCGCATCGCCCGCGAGCACGGCCTTCGACAGCGGCGGCCGCTCGTACGGCAGATGCACTTCGTCCGCGATCATCACGATACGCCCGGCGAAGCCTTCGCCGCGCAACGTCTTCACCACCCAGCCTGCCGCCTGCCCGCCGCCGATCACGACGACGGCGCGCGGCGCGGCCTGCGCTGCGGCATTCGCTTGCTCAGTCATCCTTGCGCTCCGTCATGAACTTGCCTTCCGGCGCCTGCGCGTGCTTCTGCCGGCGCGTGTTGCCGTCGAGACCGCCGTCGATCGCCCACTCGGCGAACACGGTCGGGCCCGGCTCGAACTCGCGCGGCTGCCACGCGGGCGTCAGCATGTCCTCGTCCGCGTAGTATTCGATGAGGCCGCCCGCCGGATTGCGGAAGTACCAGAAGTACGCGGACGACACCGGATGGCGTCCCGGCCCGAGTTGCGTCTCCCAGCCGCAGCGGCTGATGTGCATCCCGCCGCCGAACACTTCGTGGATGTCGCGCACCGTGAACGCGACATGGTTCAGGCCGCGCTTGGCCGTAGGCAGCGCGAGCAGGAACAGATCGTGATGGCCGCCGTGCGGCGCGCAGCGCATGAACGCGCCGCGGCCCGGATAGCGGTCCGATGTCTCGAAGCCGAGCAGCTCGTGATAAAACGCTTCCTGCTCGGCGAGCCGGTTCGTGAAGAACACGACGTGCCCGACTTCGATCGGCTCCGCGCGCTCGTAGATCGCCGCCGGCTGATCGACACGCAGCGTCTCGCCCCACACGTTCGGCAGCGAACCCTTCACGTCGACGGCGCGCTTGCGCGTCACTTCGATGCGGATCGCCATGCCGTTCGGATCGATGCAGCCGATCGCGTCGTCGGTCTCGTAGTGGCCCGGCTGGCCGGCGAGCTTGCCGCGCAGCGCGTCGAGCGCCGCCTGCGTGCCGACGCCCCACGTCACCTCGCGCAGCGTCGGGCCTTCCTCGAACGCGGGCGGCAGCGACGGATCGCTCGCGTCGACGACGCGCACCGTGCAGCCGTTCATCGTCTCGAAGCGCACGTGCGTCGCGTCGTGCGCGACCTCCGTGAGGCCCCAGTCCGCGAAGAAGCGGCGGCACGTCGCGAGATCGGTCACGCCGTAGGTAATCTGTTCGATGCCGAGAATGCTCATTCGATGATCCTTTCCGTCAGTTCGCCCACGGCAGCGGCGAATCGTTCAAGCCCCAGTAGAGGCTCTTCTGCTGCATGTACTCGCGAATCCCGAGGCTGCCCTTCTCGCGGCCCATCCCGCTTTCCTTCCAGCCGGAAAACGGCGTCGAGATCGAGAACTGCTTGTATGTGTTGATCCACACGGTGCCCGCGTCGAGCGCGCGCGCGACGCGCCACGCGCGCTTGTAGTCGCGCGTCCAGATGCCGGCGGCGAGGCCGAACACGCTGTCGTTCGCTTCGGCGACGAGCGACGCCTCGTCGTCGAACGGCAGCGCGACGAGCACTGGCCCGAAGATCTCTTCCTGGCAGATGCGCGCGTGGTTCGACAGCCCATCGAGGATCGTCGGCAGATAGAAGAAGCCCGCGTCGCGGCCTTCGCCCGTCGGCCGGCCGCCGCCGCACAGCACGCGGCCGCCTTCGTCGCGGCCGAGCGCGACGTAGCGCTCGATCGTGTCGCGATGCTGCGCGGTGACGAGCGGGCCCATCTGCGTGCGCTCGCTCGCCGGATCGCCGACGCGCAGCTTGCGCGCCGCGTCGACGAGACGCGTGACGAACGCGTCGTAGATCGCCCGCTGCACGAACAGGCGCGAGCCGGCAATGCACGATTCGCCCGACGAGCTGAAGATCCCGAACAGCACGCCGTTGACCGCGTGATCGAGATCGGCGTCGTCGAACACGATCGTCGGCGACTTGCCGCCCAGCTCGAGCGACAGCGGCATCAGCTTCTCCGCGGCGAGCCGTGCGATCCCGCGCCCGACTTCGGTGCCGCCCGTCAACGACACCTTCTTCACGAGCGGATGGCGCACGAGCGCATCGCCGATCACCGAGCCCTTGCCCGGCAGCACCGAAATCACGCCGGGCGGCACGCCCGCCTGCTCGCAAAGTCGCGCGAGCGCGAGCGACGCGAGCGGCGTCACCTCGGCGGGCTTCAGCACAACCGCATTGCCGGCCGCGAGCGCGGGGCCGAGCTTTTGCGCGTCGGACGCGATCGGCGAATTCCACGGCGTGATCGCCGCGACGACGCCGAGCGGCTCATGCACGCTCATCGACAGATAGTCGCCGCGCGACGGCGTCAGCGCCTCGTCGAGCGTCTCCGCGCACGCGGCGAAGTAGCGGAACGTGCTCGCCGCGCTCGCGACGAGCGCGCGCGTCTCGTTGATCGGCTTGCCGTTGTCGCGCCGCTGCAACTGCGCGAGCGCCTCGTGATTCGCTCGGATCAGATCGGCGATCCGGTACAGCACGGCCGCGCGCTGATGCGGCTTCAGGCCGGCCCAGTTCGCGCGGCGCCACGCGGCGTCGGCGGCTTCGACCGCTTCGCGCGCATCGGCCGCGTCGGCCATGTGGATCTCGGTGTTGAGCGAACCGTCGGCCGGATAGAAGTTCGGCGTCGTCGCGCCGCGGCCGCGGCGCCACTCGCCGCCGATCAGGATCTCGCCCGACGGCACGAGGGAAGAATCGAATGCAGTCATGATGATGGGTGTCCCAGCCGGTTCAGATCGTTCAGATCACGCAGTGCGACGCACGGTTGCGCAGCGCGCGGATCGCGCTGAACGCCGTCAGCGCGGACGTCTTCGGGTTGTCGGGCAGCGGCTTGCCGCTCATCTCGAGCGACATCTCGCCAAACGCGCCGCGCGCCGTGATCCGGTGCACGTTGCGCGTCACCGCCGGATCGGCGATCAGGCGCACCTTCGTCGCGTCGAGCCCGACGCCCGCGAGCGCGACCGTCGCCGCCACGTTCGCATTCTTCGGATAGAGCCGCGCCGCGTCGCGCGCGCTGCCTTCGAAGATCGTCAGTTCGGCCGTCAACGCGCGCAGGTCGCAGAGCGCTTCCGCCGGCGTGCCGAGCCAGCCGAGCGGCGGCTTGCGGCCGACGTACAGCACGTCGTCGAGGCCGCCCTGCTTCGCGGCCGCGAGCGCGTCGATCCCGCCGATCGCGCCCGGCAAGAGCGTCAGCGTCGCGCCGCCTTCGCCGGCCGCGTCGGAGAGCGCGTCGAGGAGCGCGAGATCGGACAGCGCGCCGATCGACGCGACCGCGCAATCGGTGCCCGCCTTCAGCAGCGGCACGACGTGGTCGACAAGCGCGCCGTGCCCCGCGCATTCGAGCGCGAACTGCGGGCGGTACGCGAGCGCGTCGACCGACGAAACGACGTCGATGCGCTCGCCGAGCGCGCCGCGCACCGCGTCGCATTGATGCTCGGGCACGATCACGTGCGCGACGCGCAGCGCGGCGTCGTGCTCGACCGCGCGATAGACGGCCGCGCCGATCGCGCCGAAGCCGATCATCGCGACGTCGACGGGCGCGTGGGCATTACGCATATTGGCGCTCCGCGGGCGTGTCCTTCTTGACGGGCGGGCCGGCGAACGCGGTCGCGAACGAGCCGACCGACAGCATGTCGACCTCGACCAGCACCGGGCCGTCGTGCGCGAGCCCTTCGTGGACGATGCGCTGCGCGTCGTCGAGCGACGTGATCCGGTGATGCGCGAGGTTCAGGCTCGCGCAGAACTGCGCGAAGTCCGGCTGATGCAGCTCGACGTAGCAGCGGCGGCCGCCGTACTGCGCGTCCTGGATGTTGCGGATCACGCCGTAGCACTGATCGTTCATCAGCACGATCATCACGTTCGCGTTTTCCTGCACGGCGGTCGCGAGTTCGCCGACGTTCACCATCAGGCCGCCGTCGCCGACGAGGCATACGGTCTTCGCCGCCGTCCCGGCGAGCGCCGCGCCGATCGCCATCTGCATCCCCTGGCCGATCCCGCCGCCCAGCGCATGCACGCCCGCGCGCGGCTCGAAGATCTGCAACAGGCGGTTGCCCCACGTGCTGTTCGAGATCGTCACGTCGCGCACCCAGTTGTAGTCGCGGCCGACCGCCTGCTGCAGCGTGTCGACGAGACGCTTGTACGGGCCGAGCCCCTTGCCGACGTCGGCGACCGCCGCCTCGCGCGCGGCCGCGAGATCGCCGGCGAAGCGCGGATCGACGGCGAGCTTGCCTTCGAGCCGGTCGGCGAGCTCGGCGAGCACGCGCTTCGCGTCGCCGTGCACGAACAGGTCGTTGCGATAGCCGCGGTTGTCGGCGAGCGCGTCGGCATCGACGCGGAAGAGCGGCCGAGGCAGTGCGAGCTTGTACTTCAGCGTCTCGTTGCCGCGCAGCCGCGACCCGACGACGACGACCGCGTCGCACGTCTTGTAGAAGCGCTCGACGGCCGCGTGGACGTTGAATGCGCCGAGCGTCGCCGGATGATCCTCGGGCAGCACGCCGCGCCCCTGCACGCTCGTGACGACGCCGAAGCCGAGGGCGACGAGCCGCTCGACCTCCGCACGCGCGCGCCGCGCGCCGCCGCCGAGCCACAGGAGCGGCCGACGCGCGCTCGCGAGACGCTCGGCGAGCTGCGCGACGCGCGCGACGTCGTGCGCGCACACCGCGACGTGCGGCGGCGCGAGGTCGTCCGGCCATTCGATGTCGGCCGCCTGGATGTCGATCGGAATCTCGACCGATACCGGGCCGCTCGGCGCGGTCATCGCGACCCGCACCGCTTCGCGGATCGTCGGCAGCACGGTTTCGACCGTGCGCACGCGATACGCGGCCTTCGAGATCGCGTTCAGCATCGACAGCTGATCCGGCGCTTCGTGGATGTATGCGAGATCCTGGTCGAGGTAAGGCGTCTCGATCTGCCCCGTGATGTGCAGGAGCGCGGTGCCGGCCGTCAGCGCCTCGACCATCGCGCCCGCCGCGTTGCCCGCCGCGGTGCCCGTGCTCGTGAACGCGACGCCGAGCCCGCCCGACACGCGCGCGAGGCCGTCCGCCATGTTGACGGCGCCCGCTTCGCCGCGCGCGCCGACGTAGCGGATCTTGCCGCGCGTATGGATCGCGTCGAGGATCGGCATGTTGTGAATCGAGATCACGCCGAAGGCGGTCTTCACGCCGCATTGTTCGAGGAAGGCGGCAATCAGCTCGCCGACCGTGGTGGTGGTTTTGTTAGACATGGCGTGCAAAGCCTCCTGATACGTCGATATGGCTGCCCGTCGTGTACGACGACAGATTCGTTGCGAGATGGAAGAGCGCCCAGGCAGCCTCGTCGGGCCGGCCGAAGCGCGCAAGCGGAATGTTCTTTTTCGCGGCGAGCGCGGCTGTCCACGCTTCCCACGATTCGCCCGGACGGGCCTGCGTTTCGTAGCGCCGCCGCCACTGCCCCGATTCGACGATGCCGATCAGGATCGAGTTGACGCGGATGCGCTCGGGAGCCAGCTCGGTCGCGAGCGACTTGACGAGGCTCAGCACGCCCGCGCGCGCCGAAGAAGTCGCGACCATGTGCGGCTCCGGCTGCAAGGCGAGCAGCGAGTTCACGCAGGTGATCGTCGGCGCGGCCGACGCGCGCAAGAGCGGCAGGAACGCGCGCGTCGGGCGGATGATGCTGAAGTACTTCAGTTCGAGCTCGTCGCGCCACGCGTCGTCGGTCGTGTCGGCGAACGTCGACACGCGGCCCTGGCCCGCGTTGTTGACGAGCATGTCGGCGCCGCCGAAGCGCTCGGCGACCGCCCGCGCGAACGCGTTCACATCGGCGTCGTCGAGCACGTCGCAGCGCGCGGCGAGCACGCGCTCGCGCGGGAACCGCTGGGCGAGCCGCGCCTGCGCGTTCGCGAGCCGCTCGTCGTCGCGGCCGCATATCGCAACCGACGCGCCCGCGCGCAGGAAAAGCTCGGCCGTCGCGTAGCCGATGCCGGACGAGCCGCCCGTCACCACGGCGACCTGTCCGCTCAAATCGATCTGGATCATCGCAATCCCAATGCCTTCAAATAGGTGTTTTCGTCGTCGGACCGGTAGTTCAGCCGCCGCGACAGCTCCGCCGCCGCGCGCAGCACCTTGTCGATCAGCCCGTCGGCGACGAGCGATGCGTCGATCTCCGGCCGCGGCACCGTCACCGTGACGACCGCGACGATCTTGCTCGCGTCGTTGCGCACGGGCGCCGTGACGACCGAGATGTCGCGCTCGAAAGCCGAGTTGCCGATCCCGTAGCCACGCCGCGCGTCTTCGCGGATCACGCCGAACAGCGCGTCGACGGTCTCGGGCGTCGCCTTCGTCACGCGCTCGAGCGCAGGCTCCGGATACAGCGCGCGCAACTGAGCGAGCGACAGGTCGCCCATCAGCACGTGGCCGTGCGTCGTCGCATGCGCGGGCAAGCGCGTGCCGACGTTCACCCGCACCGAGCCGAACGCGTGCCCCGCGTTTTGCGCCTTCGCAACGAACACGACGTCGCGGCCGTCGCGGATCACGATGTGCGTCGTGAAGCCCGTCGCGTCGCGCAGCCCTTCGATCACCGGCAAGCCGAGATCGGTCAGCTCGAGCGAGCTCAGGTATTCGAAGCCGAGGCGCAGCACCGCGACGCCCAGGCGATAATTGCGGTCCTTGTCCGCGCGCTCGAGAAAGCCGAGCGATTCGAGCGTCTGCAACAGACGGAACACCGTCGTGCGCGGAATACCGAGCCGCTTCGACAGCTCCGGCGCGCCGAGCACCGGCTCGCGCGGCGAGAACTCGGCAAGAATGCGCAGACCGCGGTCGAGCCCCGGCACGACGTAGTTCGAATCGTTTTTCGCGTCGTCGGCGTCTTTCAGCAGCGGTTCGCTCATGGCGCGCCTCGCTGTGCGTCGCATTGACGGCAAAACGCATCGATCAGCGCGCCATACGCATCGGGCACTTCGACGTAGCCCGCGTGGCCCGCGCGCGGGATCACCTGTAACCCGACGCGCGCCGCTTGCGCGATCCGCTCGCATGCGGCGGGCGGCGTGATCGCGTCGTCCGCGCCGACCGCGACCGCGACGCGGCCGCGGTAATGCGCGAGGTCGGCCGCGAGATCGGCGTTCGCGAGCAGGTGCGTCGCCTGCGCATAGCCGGCGGGCACGATCCGCGCCATGTTCCAGCGCACCCACGCACGCGCCGCGTCGCTCGCATGCGCGGACAGCATGTTCGCGCTGCGCTGCTCGGCGAGCCCTTGCGGGCCGAGCGACGCGAGCAGCGCGAGACGGCTGTCGCGCCGCTCGGCCCGCACGTCGGCGGGCGCGCTGCCATAGCCGCCCGCGGGCGAAATCAACAGCAATCCTGAAAGACGCTCGCCCGCGGCGCGCGCGAACGCGCCGGCGACGATCGCGCCGAGCGAATGGCCGACGAGCACGCAGCGCTCGATCCGCAGCGCGTCGAGCCATGCGCCGAGCGACGCCGCGTAATCGGCCGCGACAGGCGACTCGGCGGCGACGCGCGACGACGCGCCGTAGCCGGGCGCGTCCCACGCGAGCGCGCGGCGCGTCGCGCCGAGCGCATCGAGCTGCCGCAGCCACGACGCCGCGCCCGATCCGATCCCGTGCAACAGCACGACGGGACAGCGCTCGCCGCGCACGCCGCCGGCCTCCCGGTAGCCGATCGTGCCTGCGGCGCCTGCCGCAGCGCGCCGCTCGGGAAAATGCTCGAGCAGTTCGGCGAACGGCGTCGCGCCGGCGTCGTTCATCGTCGTGGAAATCGCGCTCATCGTCGTCGTCCGTGCCTCAGCGCTTGATCTTCGCGAGCGGCGAATCCGGCGGATACGTCGGCGTGATCGGCTTCGGCGAGCCGAGCATCACGCACATCAGCGCGTCCTCCTCGCCGACGTTGATTTCGGTCCGATAGACGCCGGGCGGCACCGAGATCAGGTCACGCTCGCCGAGCACCGCTTCCCAGGTCTCGCCGTCGCGCTCGCAGATCACCTTCATCTTGCCGCGCAGCACGAAGAAGATTTCCTCGACGTCGACGTGGATGTGGCTCGGGCCGATGTTGCCGGCCGGAATCACCATCGTCGAAAACGTGAAGCCGCCCGCCGGCACCGTGTTCACGTCCTTCGCGACGCCCGTGCCGCCCGTGCCCACGTAGCGCATCTGCGCGCGGCGGTATCTCGGATCGAAATCGGCCTGGAACTTCAGCGCGTCCCAGTCGTAGCGGCGCGTCGCGAAGCGCGCGACGCGCCCGTCCATCCACTCGGCGAAGCTCTCGCTTGCCGGCTGGTCCCACGATTTACGCTCGATATCGGCGTCCGCCATCGTCATCTCCTTCAAGAATTCCAACAATCGATCAATGCATCACGAAGCCGCCGTTCACGGGCAGCAACTGGCCCGTCACGAAACGCGCGGCGTCGGACAAAAGAAACAGCACCGGCCCCGTCACGTCGGCCGGCACCTGCGCGCGCGGCAGCGCGCGGCCCTGCTGGTAATACGCATGGCGCTCCGCGGGCACATAGGCCGTCGCCTCGACTTCGGTCAGGCCCGGCGCGATCGCGTTGACCGTCACGCCGTGCTCGCCGAACTCGCGCGCGAGCGCGTGCGTCATCGCGATCACCGCCCCCTTGCTCGCGACGTACGCGAGCAGCTTCGGCGCGCCCCACAGCGCCGTGTCCGATGCGAGATTCACAATCGCGCCGCGGCCCGAGCGCGCTAGATGCGGCAGCGCCGCGTTGCACGCGAGCCACACGCCGCGCACGTTGACGTTCATCACCGCGTCCCACGTGTCGATCGACAGCTCGGTCGCGGGCCTGCCGCCGGAATTCGTGATCGCCGCGTTGTTGATCAGGCCGTCGATGCCGCCGAGCGCGTGCGCGCCTTCGTCGACGAACGCGGCGACGCTCGCCGGATTCGCGAGATCGAGCGCGACGAAACGCGCGTCGTGGCCCGCGTCGCGCAGGCGCTGTTCGAGCGCGCGGCCTTCCGCTTCGAGCACGTCGCCGAACGCGACCTTTGCGCCCGCTGCGACGAGCGCCTCGACGAACGCCGCGCCGAGCCCCCGCGCACCGCCCGTGACGAGCACGCGACGGCCGGCGAGCGCGATCGCTTGCACGGGCGCGCTCATGCGCGCTCCGCCGCTTCGGCCTGCGCCGCGCGATGCGCGTCGAGCGCGGCGAGGTGCGCCTGCGCGCGCTGCCGCAGCATCCGGCGTGCGCGCGTGACGCCGATGTCGTGCTGATACAGGTATTCGTGATCGCGCGCGTTCGGCGCCATGCTCTCGAGCACGTAACGGTCCTGCTCGAGCACCGCCCAGTGCAGACCTTCGAGGCGGTTCCGGTACATGAAGCGCCACACGTCGCGCTGCCAGCCTTCGACCTTGCGGGTGCGCCAGAAATAGACCTGGCAGTGATCGTTGTCGATCGGCGTCGCGAAGCCGACGATCCCGAAGCTGCCGCCCGGGCCGAATTTGCGCTGATACGGAATCGCGAGGCGCAGCCAGATGCAGCCCGTCTCGCCGAGCTCGACCCAGTCGAAGTTCACGTCGCGCTGGTCGACCTTCTCGAACATCAGACCCGTCTCGGTCTTGCGCACGCGCATGTCGGCCTGCTTGTCGCCTTCCGCCATCGAATGCGACGTCGCGTGCAGATACGCGCCGTGCATCGGGTCCATCACGTTGTCGATCGCGTATTGATAATTGCAGGTCCAGTTCGACACGCACACGAACTGCGCATACTCGGGCGCGACGAGCTCGTCGGGCAGCACGAGCGGCTCGGGCTCGCGATGCGCGTCGTCGCCGAACCACAGGAAGATCGCGCCCGCGCGCTCCTCGACCGGATACGATTTCACGCACGCCTGCCCTTCGAGCGGACAGTTCGACACGGCCGGCACCCTCGTCACCGTGCCGCCGCCGTTCACCTCGACGCCGTGATACCAGCAAGCAACGCGATCGCCGAGATTCCAGCCGAGCGACAGCCGCGCGCCGCGGTGCGGACAGCGGTCCTCGAGCGCATGCACCTGGCCTTGCTGATCGCGCCACAGCACGATCTGTTCGGATAGCCGAGTCACGCCGACCGGCGCGCTCGACACCTGCCAGCTCGGCGCGACGGGATACCAGTAGTTGCGGATGCCGCGGTCGAGATAGTCGCGGATCGGATCCGCGCCGGGATTCGTTTGGGCGGAAGACGTCATCTGTTTGCTCCGGAAGCGTTTGAGGTCGGCTGCGTCATTCGGCGAGCGCGGCGAGTTCCGCGCAGAAGCGCTCGGCGGTCCACTCGACGCCGTCGGGCGCGCGAAAGCCGATGCGGTTCAAACCTTCGACGACGTCGGCCAGCTCGGTCGCGCCGCTTTCGAACACACGCTCGAGCGCATCGCCGAGATCGTTCTCGTACTGCGTCGGCTCGGCCTTGCGCGTCTGCCACACGAGATTCGGCATCTGCCCGGGGATCTCGATCTGCCCCTTGCCCGCGACGTGGTTCGGCTGCGGCGCGCGCCACGGCTTCAGAAGCGGGTTGAAGTTCACGGTCGTCTCGTTCATGTCATTCCACCTTGATCTGGATTTCCTCGCCGGCGAGCCGCACCGCGTACATCTCCAGCGCGCGGCCGCCCGGCCCCTTCAGGCACTGGCCGGTCTTGATGTCGAATACCGCCTCGTGCAGCGGGCACTCGACCGTGCCGTCGTCGACGAAGCCTTGCGTGAGAAGCGCATAGGCGTGCGGACAGACGTTCTCGAGCGCGTACACCTCGTCGCCGACGCGGTAGATCCCGATCTCGACGCCGTCGGTGCGCTTGAACTCGATCGGCGAATCCTCGGACAACGCGCCGGCGTGTCCGGCGCAAACCCATTGTTCAGACATCTCACACCCTTCCTTCAAATCGACCCGTTTGCTTGTTCCACATACGGAACGTCAGTTTATGGATGGTGATTATAGGATCGCGCCTCGAAGATCAAAATAAAAAGCTGCAGCGCCTAGGGAAAACACCGAGACCCGGATTCCACGCGATGCAAGGCAACTCAGGCCACGCGGCCCCGACATGGTGATTTCGGGTTTTCCCTCGATTTTTCATGACGTTATCGACATGTCGTCGGATGAATCGCGCGCGTCGCCCCGATTCGAAAATTTATTTTGTTCCGGCTGATTTCCGCCCCTATACTCCATTCCACCCAAGGCACATAGTTCCATATATGGAACATAAGAAGGCCAGACAATCAGCCGTGGGAACGCGCGTGGCCGACTCTCATTCGCGCGCGGCCACCGCCCGCGTCATTTGGAGCAACGGTCAGGAGATCAGATGGTCAAGCATGCGGTAGCAGCATTACTCGGGGCGGGCGCCGTCGCCGGCGCGTGGGCGCAGAGCAGCGTCACGCTCTACGGCAGCCTCGACGCCGGCGTCGCCTACGTGAACAACGTCGGCGGCGGCGCGAAGTGGTCGATGATTCAGGGCAACACGCAACCCGATCGATGGGGCCTGAAAGGCGTCGAGGATCTGGGCGGCGGCCTGAAAACGATCTTCCAGCTCGAAAACGGCTTCTATACGAACAACGGCCAGATGGCGGCAGCGGGGACGATGTGGAACCGCCAGGCGTTCGTCGGCCTGAATTCGGACAAGTTCGGCACGCTGACGCTCGGCCACCAGACGCCGTTCAACTTCGACTGGCTCGATCCGTTGTCGACCGCGTTCCTCGCGCAGAGCTGGTACGCGTTCCATCCGGGCAACCTCGACCAGCTCGCGGACACGAGCACGGTGCCGTTCAACAACTCGGTCAAGTACCGCTCGCGCACCTACGCGGGCTTCACCGCGGGCGCGATGCTCGGCTTCGGCAACACGACGAACTTCTCGACCGGCCGGACGATGAGCTTCGGCGTCAATTATGCGAACGGCCCGTTCAAGGCGGCGGCCGTCTATTCGAACGAGCACGATCAGGCGTTCTCGATGGCGACCGTCGGCGGCATCGCCGGGCCGGGCGGCACGTTCCAGGGGATGCCCGTCGCGAGCTACGTCGCGCAGAAGGCGGAAAACATGGGCGCGGGGCTGTCGTATCAGTTCGGCCCGCTGCTCGTCCACGGCCTCTACACGCGCGTGAAGCTGCAGGCGAACGGCCACTCGGACACGTTCCAGAGCTACGACGCGGGCGCGAACTACCAGACGTCGCCGTTCAACGTGATCGCGGGCGGCGCGGCGACGTCGACGCTCGCCGGCCGCCGCTGGACGCAGCTCGAACTCGGCGACACGTACTCGCTGTCGAAGCGCACGCAGCTCTATGCGAACGTGCTGTACGAGCACGCGAGCGGCAACGCGAAGGCAGCATTCTTCACGGCGGGCGCGTCGAGCACGGCGAACCAGGTGATCCTGCTGACAGGGATTCACCACTCGTTCTGAACGCGGTGCGGTGCGGTGCTGCGCTGCGCGCGCGTGCGTCATGTCATGGCATGCGCGCGGCGCAGCTTCGCAGCGCGGCAACGCGGCGTCCCGGCGTCGCGCGCAGATGCAAAAAGCCCCCGCTTCGAGCGAGGGCTTCGTCTTCT
The DNA here is from genome assembly GCF_001523835.1 of Burkholderia sp. ABCPW 14. Taxonomy (NCBI): domain Bacteria; kingdom Pseudomonadati; phylum Pseudomonadota; class Betaproteobacteria; order Burkholderiales; family Burkholderiaceae; genus Burkholderia; species Burkholderia sp. ABCPW 14. The sequence goes on from NZ_LOVS01000084.1 coordinate 50,900, forward strand.
TGCGCTCGGCGGGCGCGACGTGCATCAATCGATCCGCCCTGTGGGCACGGCTGCCGATCGGCTCGCCGACCATCGCGGCGCACGCCCCGCGCCGCCCGCAGCCGAGAGAATGCGATTAAAACAACGCAACCTTGTGCCGCGCATGCGCGACGGTCGGATCGCTGTCGAGCGGCCGATAGTTGAGGCGCTGCGACAGATCGACGGCCGCGCCGCACACCGTCTCGACGAGCCGTTCCTTTTCGTCGGCGGAGCCGATCTCCGAGCGCGGCACCGTCGCTGTGATCGCTGCGACGATCGAGCCCGAGTGATCACGCACGGGCGCCGTCACCGCCGAAATGCCGCTCTCGAATGCGCCCTCGCTGACCGCGTAGCCGAGCCGCGCATAGTGACGCACACGCTCGTACAATTCGTCGACGGTCGCGGGCGTATGCTCGGTAAACGCCTCGAGCCGCTTTTCCGGATAGAGCTGGCGCATCGCATCGCGCGTCAGGTCGCCCATCAGCACGTGGCCGTGGACGGTCGCGTGCGCGGGCAGCCGCGTGCCGACGTGCACCTTCACCGAGCCGAACATCGGTGCATTGCTCTGCGCCTTCGCGACGAACACGACGTCGCGCCGGTCGCGGATCAACAGATGCGTCGACAGACCGGTCGTATCGCGCAAGCGTTCGAGCACCGGCGTGCCGAGATCGGTCAATTCGAGCGAGTTCAGATATTCGAAGCCGAGGCGCAACACACCGACGCCGAGCCGGAAATGGCGGTCGCCGTTCGCGCGCTCGATGAAGCCGAGCGCTTCGAGCGTCTGCAGCAGGCGAAACGTCGTCGTGCGCGGAATGCCGATCCGCTTCGACAGCTCCGGCGCGCTCAGCACCGGCTCGCGCGCGGAGAATTCGGACAGGATGCGCAGCCCGCGCTCGAGCCCCGGGACGAGATAGGACGACGCGCCGCCCGCGGCTTCGTCGTCGGCCGCTTCAGGCGCGGCGCCCAAGGCGACCGCGGGGTTGCGCGGATTGCCCGATGCGGCGGCGGCAGGCTTCGCCGAGGCTGTCGTAGTGGTTTTGGCCATGTCGGCTGCAGTGGACGGAAAGAATCCGAATCATAACGCGAAGGCTGCACGATTTTGACGCGCCGGCGTCCCCGGCCGTCAACCGCCTGCCCGCGTCCGGGCGCGGCGCGCGGCGGCGGCCGGCGCGATCACCCAGCGGAACGTCAGGTTGATCCGCTCGCCCTGCACGGCGGGCTCCTTCGGCACGCGGTGCCGCCATTCCTGCTGCGTGCGCCCGCGCATCACGAGCAGGCTGCCGTTCGTCAGACGATACGCATGCGCGATGCCCTTCTCGTTGTGCCGCAGATCGAAGACGCGTGTCGCGCCGAGGCTCAGCGACGCGATCACCGGCTCGGCGCCGAGTTCCGGCTCGTCGTCCGCGTGCCAGCCCATGCTGTCGATGCCGTTGCGATAGCGGTTCAGCAGCACGCTGTTGAACCGCGCGCGGCTCGTCGCCTCGACCATCCGCTTCAGCTCGAGCACGGCGGGCGTCCACTGCGTCGGCTCGTTACGGATGCCCGAATACACGTAGACCGCATCCGGCTCGCCTTGCCAGGCGGTCAGGCGCGGCAGCGGCAGCAAGCCGCGCGGCGTGCGCATCGTGTCCTGCCGCCAGGCGACCTCGTCGACGAGGCGCGCATGGAACCGGTCTGCGTCGGCGGGCGCGAGCCAGTCGGGATGCCAGTCGACATCGGGTTTCGGCAAGTCGTCGAACAAATCGAGCATGATCGGTGAAATTCTCCGCATCCGGCTATCATCGCGGAATGGCGCGGACCGCACCCTGCGGCGCCGCGCCGCCCTGTTCAAATTCTAGCCGCGCGAACGCCAAGCCGTTTGCGCGCTCATCCGGATCTCGACATGACACTTTCCGACTCCGCCCTCGATCAAATCTTCCGCACCGCGCGCACGCACAACGCCTGGCAGCCGAAGCCCGTCGAAGACGCGCTGCTCCATCAGTTGATCGATCTCGTCAAGTTCGGCCCGACGTCGGCCAACTCGAGCCCCGCGCGCTTCGTGTTCGTGAAGTCGCCCGAAGCGAAGGCAAAGCTCAAGCCCGCACTGTCCGAAGGCAATCTCGCGAAAACGATGGCCGCGCCCGTCACCGTGATCGTCGGGATGGATCTCGCGTTCTACGATCATCTGCCGAAGCTCTTCCCGCACGCGGACGCGCGCAGCTGGTTCGCGGGCAACGAAGCGCTGATCGAGGCGACCGCGTTCCGCAATTCATCGCTGCAAGGCGCGTACCTGATCGTCGGCGCGCGCGCGCTCGGCCTGGACGCAGGCCCGATGTCCGGCTTCGATCAAGCGGCCGTCGACGCCGCGTTCTTCGCCGGCACGTCGATCAAATCGAACTTCCTCGTGAATCTCGGCTACGGCGACCCCGCCGGCCTGTTCCCGCGCAGCCCGCGCTTCTCGTTCGACGAAATCGCACGCATCGCGTAATCGCGCAACGGGCGGCGCGTTCGCGCGCCGCCGCCTCCCCCGCTTCTCCCGCTCCCCATCCCATGCGACGCGTCTCATCGTTTCTGCTGCGCCTCACGATCATCGGCGTGCTGCTGCACGTGTATGTCGGCTTTCGTCTTCTTCCGGACCTCGCGTCGCCCGCCGCCCGCTATGCGGGCGCGCTGTGGCTCGTCGCGTCGTGCATCCTGATCCCGCTCGGCATGCTGTCGCGCGTGTTCGAGCGGCAGCCGCTCGGCGATCGCGTCGCGTGGGTCGGGCTCATGGCGATGGGCTTCTTCTCGTCGCTGCTCGTGCTGACGCTCGCGCGCGACATACTGCTCGCGTCGCTCGTCACCGTCGACGCGCTCGTGCCCGGCGCGGTGTCGCTCACGCACTGGCGCACGCTGACGGCAGCCGGCGTGCCGCTCGCGGCGCTTGCGGTCAGCGTCGTCGGCTTCGTCAATGCGAGACGCCGCGCGCGCGTCGTCGACGTCGACGTGCCGATCGACGACCTGCCCGCCGCGCTCCACGGCTTCACGATCGTCCAGATCAGCGACATTCACGTCGGCCCGACGATCAAGCGCGACTATGTCGAGGCGATCGTCGATGCGGTCAACCGGCTCGAGCCGGATCTCGTCGCGGTGACGGGCGACGTCGTCGACGGCACGGTCGCGCAGCTCGCGGGCCACGCGGCGCCGCTCGGGCGGCTGCGTGCGCGGCACGGCGCGTACGTCGTGACGGGCAACCACGAGTACTACTCGGGCGCCGACGAATGGATCGCCGAGTTCCGCCGCCTCGGCCTCGAAGTGCTGCTCAACGAGCACCGCACGCTCGAGCACGGCGACGGCCGGCTCGTGATCGCGGGCGTCACCGATTACTCGGCGGGCCATTTCGATCCCGCGCATCGGAGCGACCCGAGCGCGGCGCTCGCGGGCGCGCCCGTCGACGTGCGCATCCGCGTGCTGCTCGCGCACCAGCCGCGCAGCGCGTCGGCCGCGGCCGACGCAGGCTTCACGCTGCAATTGTCCGGCCACACGCACGGCGGCCAGTTCTTCCCGTGGAATTTCTTCGTTCGGCTGCAGCAGCCGTTTACCGCGGGGCTCGCGCGGCTCAACGGGCTGTGGGTGTATACGAGCCGCGGCACCGGCTATTGGGGGCCGCCGAAGCGACTCGGCGCGCCGTCGGAAATCACGCGCGTGCGGCTCGTGCGCAGCCGCGGGAACTAAGCGAGCGCGCCGCCGTTCATGGCGGCGTCGAACGTCGAACGTCGAACGTCGAACGTCGAACGTCGAACGTCGAACGTCGAACGTCGAACGTCGAACGTCGAACGTCGAACTTCGAACTTCGTACTTCGAACCTCGAACGTCGTACCTCGAAGCCGGCGCGAAAGCGAATGCGCGCGCCCGGACGCGTCCCCACAGATCACGTGAACGCGTGCGAAATATCGACGATTTTCACCGCGACGTCGCCAACCCACCCGCCTTCCCGCGTCGGCAAATCCATCGCGAAACGCCGCCAGAAGACCGCCCCAGCAGCCTCGCCGCTCCCCGCACCGCCTTCCCCGCGGGTTGACTCTCTCAATGGGTCGCGCCTAGAATGCCGGCCATCCATTCTTTCAGGAACCGTCGTGGACAGTAGCAGCACAACGTCCGCACGCCGCTCCGCCTGAACGCCCGCCTGCCGCGCCGATCCGCGCGCCGCGCGCGTTCACCGGAACGCGTGCGATTCCCCGTTTCACACAATCGCATCCATTCGCGCGCTAAAGTGGCGCGCGACACAGCGATGCACGCGCGCCCGCGAGGGCCGCTCGCGCCGCCGCGTCGCATCGCGCTCGGCGCACTCGGCATGGCAGAACACCAATGACTTTCGAATTCGCACTTCGCCTCTTCACCGCATTCGCCTGCGGGGTCGCCATCGGCCTCGAACGGCAGATCCGCCAGCGCACGGCCGGCTTGCGCACGATCACGCTCGTCGCGAGCGGCGCGTGTCTTTTCGTCACGCTCGGCGTCCTGACGGGCAACGGGATTCCCGGCGTCACGCAGATCGCGGCGTACGTCGTCTCCGGCGTCGGCTTTCTCGGCGGCGGCGTCATCATGCGCGACAAAGGCTCGATCCAGGGCATCAACACCGCGGCGACCCTCTGGTGCTCCGCCGCGGTGGGCGTGCTGTCGGGCGCCGGCCACTTTCTGCCCGCGCTCGCGGGCACGGGCGTCGTACTCCTGACGAACACGCTGCTGCGCGGCGTGAGCCAGGCGATCAACGCGACGCCGGTGTCGAACGCCGATCTCGTGCGCGAATATCAGATCACGGCGATCTGCCTCGCATCGGAAGAAGTGCACATTCGGACGCTGCTGTCGAACTCGATGTATGCGAAGCCGCTGTCGTTCCAGAGCCTGACGAGCGAGGACGTGCCGCGCGAGTCCGACGCGCCCGAGCGCATCAAGGTGACGGCGACGCTCAAGCTGCATCCGAAGGATCAGCAGAGGCTCGAGCAGATCGCGAGCCGGATGAGCATGGAAAAGAGCATCTCGAGCGTGAGCTGGACTGCGAAGGAGGCCGAACCGATGATGGAGTGACGACCGCCGCCGCGCGGGCACGGCGGCGCCCGCTCACGGCGTCTCGATCAGCCCCATCGCGATGGCCTTCACGACGGCCTGCACCTTGTTCGTCGCGCCGAGCTTGTCGAGGATGTTGTTCACGTGGAAGTTCACGGTGCGCTCGGAAATGCTGAGAATCTGGCCGATTTCGCATGCCGTCTTGCCTTCACCCGTCCAGCACAGCACTTCGCGCTCGCGATGCGTGAGCGCCACGCCCGACTCGGGCGCGAGCTTCGGCACGAGGAAGCGGCTCATCAGCGAATGCGACATGTTCGCGAGCCAGTTCGCCTGCAGCGTCAACTGATTGATCTCGGCGGACGTCAGCCGATCCGTATGCCGCGCGATCGTCAGGAGCCCGAACACCCCGCGCGGCGCCCAGCTCGACTGCGCGACGCCGACGGCGAGCCCGTGATCGCGTGCGTCGCTCCACAGCGTCGTCTCGTCGCTGCGGCTCGCTTCGGGCCAGACGATCATGTTCGAGCTGAGCGCGCCGTCGCGCACGGTCGGATCGACCTCCAGGTATTTCATCTCCTGATAGCGCTCCATCCAGCCGTTCGGATAGGTATCGAAGATCGCGACGGCCGGCTTCGAAATCGGCAGCGGCACGCGTATGCCATAGCAGCAATATTCGAAACCGAGCCGCTTCGAATACGCGGCGATCTGTCGGAAGAGCTGCTGCTCGTTCTCTGCGGCGCTAAATTGAAGATAGGCATCTTGCCAGCGCAGTTCCATTCGTTCTCCAGCAGCTTCACGCTGTCATACTTGCTAGGTTTCAGCACGCGCGCGGACTGATACATTCCGCGGCATGAATTCACCATTGCTCCACCGCTTTCGCGGCCCATCCACCGACGGCTATGTGCGCCTGCCCTTGCACGCGCTCGCAGAACTGCAGCTCGTCCACGTGTCGTCCGGAATCGATTCCGGATTGCTCGTCGAACTGCGCGCGAGCGAAATCGACGCCCGCCTCGCCGGCTACACCGAATGGGAGCGGCCGTCGAGCGCAGGCGCAGCGCACCTCACGATCGGCTGGGACTGGTACGTCGACGGCGCCACGGGCGCATTCGTCATCGCATGGAGCGACGTGCGCAGCAACGTGATGGGCATCGACAGCGACGGCATCGACATCGGGATGGACCCGACGTCGGCCGCGCTGTCGCGCCGGCTCGCCCAGCTGAACTGGCCGGCAGCCGTCGCCGCTGCGATGCTTCGTCGCGGCGATTTTTCGTACGCAGGTCCCACCCTGCAGTGATTCGCGTCAGTGCATATTGTCCAATTTTCCTCGAACGTTGCGGATTGACAAGCAAATTATCGAATCTTTGCAGTCCGACACTGACGTAACCGCCCCGCCTCCTCCAGCCCGCCCCGCATTCCCGACCCTGTAAGGGTTAACAGTTACCTGTCCTCGGAGCGCGCGATGTAATGCGCCCATTCCAAAGCACACGCACGAGGACGACACGATGCGAACTTTCGTTCATGGCGATGGGCGCCTGCCGAGCGACTTGGCGGCTGATCTGGGCCTTTATCGGCACCGCGTTTTCGTCGAGCAGCTCGGCTGGAAGTTACCGTCGGCAAGCGAAGGGTTCGAGCGGGATCAATACGATCGCGACGATACCGTCTACGTGGTCGCTCGCGACGACGACGGGGAAATCTGCGGTTGCGCCCGGCTGTTGCCGACGACCCGCCCGTACCTGCTGAAGGAGCTGTTCCCCACCCTGGTCGCGAACGACATGCCGCTGCCGCAGTCGGCCACCGTCTGGGAGCTGTCGCGCTTCGCCGCGAATGCCGAAGATCCGACCGGAAGCGGCAATCCGGCCTGGGCGGTGCGGCCGATGCTCGCGGCCGTCGTCGAGTGCGCGGTGCGGCTCGGCGCGAAGCAGTTGATCGGCGTGACGTTCCTCAGCATGGAGCGCCTGTTCCGCCGGATCGGCGTGCACGCGCACCGGGCGGGGCCTGCGCAGCAGATCGACGGGCGCATGGTGGTCGCATGCTGGATCGATCTCGACAGCCAGACGCTCGCCGCGCTCGGCCTCGACCCGGAGCTGTGCGCGCCGCGCGCCGAAGCGGCTTGAGCGCGCCCGATCGACGGTCCCCGGAACCATGCCGTTCGTCATTCAAGGAGGTCAATACCCCGTGGATCATTCATCGGTATTTCGCGCGATGCTCCCCACGTTCGACGCCGGCGAAACCCGCATTGCCGTCGCGTTCCCGTCGTTCGCCGCGCGTCTGCCGCTCGTGCGGCTCGACAGGCAAGGGCTGGTATTCCGCGCGCGCGGCGCGATGCCGCCCGTCTGCGGACTGCCGCGCTCGGCGACGTTGTACGTCGACGACGAGCCGCTGTGCACGCTGCGGCTCGTGATCCGCGAAGTCGAGCCATGTGACGACGGCGCGCACGACCTGACGATGCAGCCGTCGGCCGCGAACGGCGACGCGCTTCTCTGGCATGCGCTGCGCACGCGCTGCCGGCATGCGGACGCACCGCTCGCGCAACGCGTGCCCGACCGCCGCGCGGCGGCACCGGCACACCGAAACGACACCGCGAAGCGCGACGAATCGGGCGCCCAGCACACGGCTGGGGCCGTAGCCGGCATGCGTGTGACGCGAAGCGCCGCGTTCCGCCTCGCGGACCGCAGCGACGCGCTCTTTTTCGCCGATTGGCTCGAATACCACTTCGATGAATTGCGCGCGCTCGCGCAAGGCCTGTCGCCCCGGCTGCATCTGAACGAGCTCGAGCGGCACCTGACGGGCGACGAGGTCGACGTGCGCTTCGTCTATGACATCGACGGCCACGCGGACCGCCGGATGCTCACCGACTGCGCACGGCAGACATGCGACTGGATCGCGACCGAAGTGCGCCGCCGCTTCGATCTGCCGATCGCCGAGCAGCGCTTCGGCGCGCGCAAGCCGCGCCGTGCGGCGCGGTCTACTCGTTTTCGTCGAAGTAATAGTGGCCGAACTTGAGCTGCTTCGTGCGGATGTAGCGCTCGTTCTCCTCACGCACCGGCACCGCGAGCGCGACGCGCTCGCACACCGGGATGCCATGCCGCACGAGGGTGTCGAATTTCTTCGGATTGTTGCTCATCAACCGGACCGACGTGACCTTCAGGATTCTCAGGATCGCGGCGGCGGAATCGTACTCGCGCGCGTCGTCCGGCAGGCCGAGGTCGAGGTTCGCCTCGACGGTGTCGCGCCCCTGCTCCTGCAGCGCATACGCACGGATCTTGTTGCTCAGGCCGATCCCGCGGCCTTCGTGCCCGCGTAGATACAGCAGTACGCCGCGCCCCTCGGCAGCGATGTAGCGCAACGCGAGATCAAGTTGCTCGCCGCAATCGCATCGATACGAGCCGAACACGTCACCCGTCAGGCATTCGGAATGAAGCCGCGTCAGCACCGACCGCTGATCGGCGACGTCGCCCATCACGAGCGCGAGGTGCTCGGCATCGCCGCCCGCGACGCGAAACGCATACGACGTGAAAGTGCCGTAGCGGGTGGGAAGCGTCGCCGTGGCGACGAGCGTCACGCATTCGGACGCGGCGCCGTCGTCAGGCTGCGGCGATTCAGGACGCGAAGACATCATGGAATGCATCAAACGATAGAATTAAGGAATGTTCTGGATGGCGAGTGCACGGAGTTTACCGCTAATCCGCAAACTGGACGCCCCCGCCCGCGGACACGGATTTATACTGAATACTTCACCCGACGCGGCGGCCGCGCGCCGCCTTCCGCGAATCGCCCAGCCAAGGGAGACAGCGTATGAGCCTCACCGTCGCACATATTCTCAGGTCCAAGCCCGATTCGGGACGCACGATTCACACGATCGAAAAGTCCGATTCCGTCTACAACGCGATCAAGCTGATGGCTGAAAAGAGCATCGGCGCCCTGCTCGTGATGGACGGCGCGGACATTGCCGGCATCGTGACGGAACGCGACTACGCACGCAAGGTGGTACTCCTCGACCGTTCGTCGAAAGCGACGCGCGTCGAGGAAATCATGACGTCGAAGGTGCGCTACGTCGAACCGACGCAAACGAGCGACGAATGCATGGCGCTGATGACGGAGCACCGGATGCGCCACTTGCCCGTCCTCGACGACGGCAGGCTCATCGGTCTCGTGTCGATCGGCGATCTCGTGAAGAGCGTGATCGCCGACCAGCAGTTCACGATCGATCAATTGGAGCATTACATCCACGGAATTCCCGCCGCCGTGCATTCCCAGTGAGCGCAAGCCGGCGGCGTCCATCAAAAAATGCCCAAACGCTGCGCGTCTGGGCAAAGCCGCCGGAATGCGGCGACGGAGGTTCCGCTACTGTATCGCGAGCCCGGCGCATCATGCCGGCTCGCGGTTTATAGAATCGACCCGTTCACGTTTGCTGACGGGCGCCCGGCACCGCCGGGCACGAATTCGGCCCGATCGCCTCAGTTGCCGAAGTAGACCGAATGGCCGAACGACGGCGACGTCGGCGACATGCTCGCACGGCCGCCGGATTCCGACGCGCCGGTCGGCTGTACGCCATAGCCGCTCGTGTCGGCGTGCGTAAGCGTCTGCTGTGCAGGTTGCATGCGTTGCGACGCAGCCTGGACGTTCGTCGGATACTGGGTTTCGCCGGATTCGGGCTTGTAGCCGTTCTGCTCGAGTTGGACGAGTTCGGATTTCACTTGCTCACGGGTCAGCGGCTGCTGCTAGTTGGCTTGCGCGAACGAAGCGAGCGGCGTGGCGAGGATCGAAGCGGCGACGGCTGCATAGACAAACGATTTCATGATTAACCTCCGGAATGTTGTATTTGCGTCGCTCCAGGCACCGTTGCCCTGAGCGATTGATTCCAGTCTAGTCACCGGCACAACGCGGGGAAACCCCTAGTTTGGACATACAGCGTTGCGCCAATGACAAGAATTGCCGGGCGTATTACGATCGAAAGGTCGTTAAAAGCATCATATCGGCAACAATGGACAGCAGCCCAGAGGAACGGCCTGCCGGCTGTCTGATCTGTCGTTTTGTTGTATATTTGTAAAGTTTGTCTCATCCGTTGCTTCATCGCCCCGATCATGCGCACACCGATCTTCCACGCCTGCTTTGCGCGCCGCCCACGCGGTTCGCGCACGGCCGTGGCCGCCGTCGCGACGCGCCCCCTCCTTCGAAGCACGCTTGCGGCGCCGCTCGCCGCGGCCCGGCGCTTGACCTGACAGCAGCCCCATCCCGGAGCCGCGTCAGCCAGGCTCCGGGCGATCCCGCAGGTTGGCCACGCCACCCAAGCCGATCATTTGGAGACTGTCATGAAAAACAGGATTTACCAACTCACCGAACTCGACGTCGCGCGCCTCGAAAGGCACGCGGAACGTAACCCACGCTACCAGGAAATGCTCGATACGCTGCTCGAGCGCGCGGATATCGTCGAACCTGACAAGATTCAGGCGAACGTCGTGACGATGAACTCGCAGATCAAGCTGATCGACGAAGCCGCCGGCCAGGACATGACCTGGACTATCGTCTATCCGGACGCGGCCAATTTCGAGCAAGGCCGGCTGAACGTGTTTTCGCCGGTCGGCATGGCGCTCCTCGGCGCGCGCTGTGGCGAGCGAGTGAGGATCACGCTTCCGGGCGGCGCGGACGCGACGTTGAAAATCGCCGAGATCGTCTACCAGCCCGAAGCGAGCGGCGATTACACGCACTGAACCGGCAGTCCCCGGGCGCGCCATGGTTGCCGGAGCGGCCCCGGCGTTGTACGCGAATGCCGGCGAACCTGTGCCGGCCTACGACACCGGACGATCAAAAAAAGCGAGGATGCGTACGCAATCCTCGCCTTTTTGTTTCCACGCAACGCGCTCGACATCGGCGCGGCGCATTTGGATAGGAGCAGGCCTCGCGGCCCGCCCCCTCCGACACCACCGTGCGTACGGGTCCGTCACGTCCCGTTTCAGCGTGCGGCAAGCTCGGTGAGCTATGAATTGCTGCCGAGCGTGCTGCGCAGCTTTCGGACCCGGTTTCCCGGGATCCACGTGGACTTGCGCGAACTGACCTCGGTGGAGCAGGCGGAAGGGCTCCCGCGCGGGCAAGATCGACATGGGCATCGCGCGGCTCCCGCTCAACAATGTGGCCGACATCAACATGCGCGCCATCGTCATCGAGCGCTTCACCGCGGTGCCGCCGCGCCACCATCGCCTCGCCGGGGCCGAAACGATCCGGTTGGAGGATCTGGCGGAGGACGCTTTCATGATTTTTCCGCCGGACAAAATCCCGAGCCTTCACGCAAAATTTCTCATAACCTGCGAGGAAGCGGCATTCCGTCCCCGGATCGCGCTGGAAGCGTGGCAAATGGCGAGCATGGTCAGTCTCGTCGCCGCAGGCATGGGCGTGGCGCTGCTGCCGGCGCAGGTGCGCAACAGTCCGCATCCGGGCGTCGTATATACAAGGCGTTCGATAACGACACCGAGCACCTCGAACTCAAGACCGCCGTGGCCTGGCACCCGAACAGGATTTCCGCGGGTTTGCGGTCGATGCTTTCCATGCTGAACGTAAAGCTTCAATAGCGTGTCCCGAAGGCGGCCAAGCGCCCCTCGATGCGAGCGCCGCCTCCGAAGCCGTTCGTTCATCAAAGCCGGCCGTTCAACCGGTTCCCGCCTCCCCGCTTCGCACCGGTTCGTCCCGGTCCGCGCCCGTTCGCGCCAGCACGGGCTCGAGCGCGCGCCCCGTATGGCTCGCGCTCGCCTGCACGAGCCCTTCCGGAGGCGCGGCCGCCACGATCGCGCCGCCTCCCGCGCCGCCCTCCGGGCCGAGATCGATGATCCAGTCCGCCTCCGCGATCACATCCAGGTCGTGCTCGATCACGACGACACTGTGCCCCGCGTCCACGAGCCGGTGCAGCACGCGGATCAGCTTCGCGACGTCGGCCATATGCAGGCCCACGGTCGGCTCGTCGAGCACGTACAGCGTGTGCGGCGCTTTCTGGCCGCGCCGCGTGACGTCGTCACGCACCTTGCTCAGCTCGGTGACGAGCTTGATGCGCTGCGCCTCGCCGCCGGACAGGGTCGGCGACGGCTGGCCGAGCGTCAGATAACCGAGGCCGACGTCCTTCATCAGTTGCAGCGGGTGCGCGATGTTCGACAACGGTGCGAAGAACTCCACCGCTTCGTCGATCTCCATCGTCAGCACCTCGCCGATGTTCCGGCCGCGCCAAGTAACGGCGAGCGTCTCCGGATTGAAGCGTTGCCCGTGGCACACGTCGCACGGCACCTTCACGTCGGGCAGGAAGCTCATGCCGATCGTGCGCACGCCTTGCCCTTCGCACGCGGGGCACCGCCCTTCGCCGGTGTTGAACGAGAAACGCGACGCCGTGTAGCCGCGGGCGCGCGCCTCCAGCGTGTCCGCGAACAGCCTGCGAATCGCGTCCCACACGCCGATGTAGGTGGCCGGGCACGAGCGCGGCGTCTTGCCGATCGGCGTCTGATCGACTTCGAGCACGCGATCGATCTGCTCCCAGCCGCTGATCGACTCGCACCCCTGCCACGCATGCGTGACGGTCAGCGACGGCCTCGGCGCGCTGCGCGCCAGCACGCTCGCGCGGCCCTTCGTCACCTGCGCCGCCTGCGGCGCGGCCTTGCGCGCGCGCCGCGTCGCCGGCGACGACAGCACCGAGCGGCCCACCGCGTCGAGCAGGTTCGTCATCAGCACATCGCGCGCGAGCGTCGACTTGCCCGAGCCGCTCACGCCCGTCACCGCGACGAGCCGCGCGAGCGGAATGCCGACCGTGACGTCGCGCAGGTTGTGCAGCTGTGCGCGATGCACGGTCAGCCACGCCTGCGGCACCGCCGGCCCGCTCTTCTTGCCCGGCGGATTCACGCGGCGGCGCGGCTGCAGCGGATGCGTCATCGGCTGCGCGAGCAAGCGCCCCGTCACCGATTCGGGCTGCGCGGACAGCTCCGCGACCCCGCCCTGCGCGACCAGCGTGCCGCCGCGCTTGCCGGCGCCCGGGCCGATGTCGATGATGTGATCGGCGCGGCGAATCGTGTCTTCGTCATGCTCGACGACGACGAGCGTATTGCCCTTGTCGCCGAGCTTGCGCAGCGCGCTCAGCAGGATCTGGTTGTCGCGCGGATGCAGGCCGATCGTCGGCTCGTCGAGCACGTAGCAGACGCCCTGCAGGTTGCTGCCGAGCTGCGCCGCGAGCCGGATGCGCTGGGCTTCGCCGCCCGACAGGCTCGGCGCCGCGCGATCGAGGCTCAGATAGCCGAGCCCGACTTCCTCGAGAAACGCGAGACGGCTGCCGATTTCGCCGACGATGTCACGCGCGATCTGCGCGTCCCGCCCGGCGAGTCGCAGGCCGTCGATCCAGCGGCGCGTATCCGACACGGTCCATTGCGCGACGTCGACAATCGAATGGCTGCCGAAGGTCACCGCGCGCGCGGACGGATTCAGACGCGTGCCGCCGCAATCCGGGCACGGCTCGTCGCCGACGCCCTCCGGCTCCTGCTCGTCGGAAGGCAACGTCTGCTCGCGGCCGCGGCCGTCCTCGGCGAGCACGGTGTCATCGTAGGCCGTGCGCTGCTCGCGCGTGAGCGCGAGGCCGGTGCCCATGCAAGTCGCGCACCAGCCGTGCTTGCTGTTGTACGAGAACATCCGCGGGTCCAGCTCCGGGTAGCTCGTGCCGCACACCGGGCATGCGCGCTTGACCGACAGCACCTTGATCTCGCCGACGCGAGCGGTGGAAAGGCGGTTGTCCATCGCATGACGCAGGCCGTCGAGCGGCGCGAGCAGATGCATCACGCCCTTGCCGAGCTCGAGCGTCTCGTTCAGGCGCTGCCTCAACTCGGCCTCGTTGTCCGGCGACACGACGAGGTCGGCCACCGGCACCTCGATCGCGTGCTCGCGGAAGCGGTCGAGCTTCGGCCACGGGTCCACCGTCACGAATTCGCCGTCGACGCGCAGGTGCGTGTTGCCGCGCGCCTTCGCCCACTTCGCGAGATCCGTGTACACGCCCTTGCGGTTGACGACGAGCGGCGCGAGCAGCCCGACGTGCTCGCCGCGGTGATCGCGCAGCAACTGCGCGGCGATCGATTCGACGGTTTGCGACGTCACAGGCGTGCCGTCATGGATGCAATGCTGAAGGCCGAGCTTCACATACAGCAGCCGCAGGAAGTGCCACACTTCGGACGTCGTCGCGACCGTGCTCTTGCGGCCGCCGCGCGACAGCCGCTGCTCGATCGCGACAGTCGGCGGAATGCCGTACACCGCGTCGACTTCGGGGCGCCCTGCCGGCTGCACGATCGAGCGCGCGTACGCGTTCAGCGATTCGAGGTAGCGGCGCTGGCCTTCGTGAAAGAGGATGTCGAACGCGAGCGTCGACTTGCCGGAACCGGACACGCCGGTCACCACGTTGAACTTGCCGTGCGGAATGTCGACGTCGAGCGCCTTCAGGTTGTGCTCGCGCGCATTGACGATCCGCACGACGTCCTCGCCTTCGATCGCGCGGCGCGCGCGCGCCGCGTTCAGCGCGACCTGCAGCGGCACGCCCGCGTCGTCGGAATCGCCAGCCTCGGCCGCGACGTTCATCGCGCGCTCATACTGCACCAGCGCCGCGCCCGTATGCGAGCCGGCGCAGGCCTTCACGTCGTCGGGCGTGCCCGCGCACAGCACGAGGCCGCCGCCGTCGCCGCCTTCCGGGCCGAGGTCGATCAGCCAGTCGGCCGCGCGGATCACGTCGAGATTGTGCTCGATCACGATCAGCGAATGGCCGCTCGCGAGCAGCTTGCCGAACGCCTGCATCAGCTTCGCGATGTCGTCGAAGTGCAGCCCCGTGGTCGGCTCGTCGAACATGAACAGCCGCGCACGCGCGACGCGCGCCTCTTCCGTGACGACGCGACGCCCGTCGCGGGCCTTCGCGGATTCCGCGAGAAAGCCCGCCAGCTTCAGGCGCTGCGCTTCGCCGCCCGACAGCGTTGGCACCGGCTGACCGAGCTTCACGTATTCGAGCCCCACGTCGACGATCGGCTGCAGCACGCGCAGCACGTCGGCGTCAGCGGCAAAGCACGCCGCGGCCTCGCTGACGGTCAGGTCGAGCACGTCGGCGACGCTGAGCGTGCGGCCGCCGCGCTCGATCCGCACTTCGAGGATCTCGGCCCGATAGCGGCTGCCGTCGCAGTCGGGGCAACGCAGGTAGACGTCGCTCAGGAACTGCATCTCGATGTGCTCGAAGCCGGAGCCGCCGCAGGTCGGGCAGCGGCCGTCGCCGGAGTTGAAGCTGAAGGTGCCCGCGCTGTAGCCGCGCTGCAGCGCGAGCGGCGCCTTCGCGAACAGCTTGCGGATCTCGTCGAACGCGCCGACGTAGCTCGCCGGATTCGAACGCGTGGTCTTGCCGATCGGCGACTGGTCGACAAACACGACGTCGCCCACCTGCTCCGCGCCCGCGAGGCGGCGGTACGCGCCCGGCGATTCGGTGGCCTTGCCGAAGTGCCGCGCCATCGCCGGATAGAGCACGTCCTGCAACAGCGTCGACTTGCCGGAACCCGACACGCCCGTCACGCACACGAGGCGCTGCAACGGAATCTCGACCGTGACGTCGCGCAGATTGTGCTCGCTCGCGCCCTCGAGCACGATGCGCGGCGTGCGCGCGTCCACCGGCCGGCGCGCCCAGTTCGACGCGTGCGCGACGTGCTTGCGGCCGCCGAGATACTCGCCCGTCAGCGTGCGGGCCGAGCGGATCGCGCCGGGCGTGCCGTCGTAGACGATCGTGCCGCCGCGCTCGCCCGGGCCGGGGCCCATGTCGATCAGCCGGTCGGCCGCGAGCATCACCGACGGATCGTGTTCGACGACGACGAGCGTATTGCCCGCGTCGCGCAGGCGCTGCATCGCCTCGACGATCCGGTTCAGGTCACGCGGATGCAGCCCGATGCTCGGCTCGTCGAGCACGAAGAGCGTCTTCGTGAGCGACGTGCCGAGCGCCGTCGTCAGGTTGATCCGCTGCACCTCGCCGCCCGACAGCGTGCGGCTCTGCCGGTCGAGCGTCAGGTAGCCGAGCCCCACTTCGCACAGATACTTCAGCCGCGTGCGCACCTCGGCGAGCAGCAGCTTCAGCGCGTCATCGAGCAGCGCGCTCGGCAGGCTGATGTCGTCGAAGAAGCGGCGGATGCGCTCGATCGGCAGCAGCATCAGGTCGTGCACCGTCAGGCCCGGCAGTGCCTCGAGCTGCGCGCGGGTCCAGTCGACGCCGCGCGGCATGAAGCGATCGGCGCTCGCGAGCACCGCGTCGGCGTTCGCCTTCGTGCCGAGCCGCCACAGCAGCGATTCCGTCTTCAGGCGCGCGCCGCCGCACACCGCGCACGGCGTGTAGCTGCGGTATTTCGACAGCAGCACGCGGATGTGCATTTTGTATGCTTTCGATTCGAGGTAGCCGAAGAAGCGCTTCACGCCGTACCACTGGCTCTGCCATTTGCCGTTCCAGTCCGGCGAGCCGTTGATCACCCAGTCCTGCTCGTCGGGCGTCAGCTCGGCCCACGGCGTATCGCGCCGGATGTTCGCCTTCGCCGCATAGCGCATCAGGTCGTCCTGGCATTCCTTCCACGCGGGCGTCTGCATCGGCTTGACCGCGCCGCCGCGCAGCGTCCTGCGCGCATCGGGAATCACGAGGCCGAGATCGACGCCGATCACGCGGCCGAAGCCGCGGCAGGTTTCGCACGCGCCGTACGCTGAGTTGAAGGAGAACAGCGCCGCCTGCGGATCCGCGTAGCGCAGATCGCTGTCCGGGTCATGGAGCCCGGTGGAGTAACGCCACACCTGAGACTGTGCCGCGCCGTCGCTCGCGTTTTCCGGCGCCTGCGCGAGCGCGTAGACACTCACCCGCCCGCCGCCGCGCTTCAACGACGCTTCGATCGCCTCGATCGCGCGCGCCTTGTCGACCTGATGCAGACGGAAGCGGTCGGCCACCACGTCGAGCACCTTGCGCGACCCGGTGGGCGACGCAACGTCGCGCCGCGCCTGCACCCGCGTATAGCCGCTCGCCGACAGCCATTGCTCGACTTCCTCGTCGGACGCGGTTTCCGGCAGTTCGACGGCGAACGTGACCACGATGCGCGGGTCGTGATCCTTCGTGCGCGCGAGGAGATCCGCATAGATCGTCTCCGGCGTGTCGTGCCGCACCAGCCGCGCGGTCTGGCGGTCGAACAGTTCGGCCGCGCGTGCGTACAGGAGCTTCAGGTGATCGTTGAGCTCGGTCATCGTGCCGACGGTCGAGCGCGAACTGCGGACGGGATTCGTCTGGTCGATCGCGATCGCGGGCGGCACGCCGTCGACGCGCTCCACCTGCGGCCGGTCCATCCGGTCGAGAAACTGCCGCGCATACGCGCTGAAGGTCTCGACGTAGCGCCGCTGGCCCTCCGCGTACAGGGTGTCGAACACGAGGCTCGACTTGCCGGAGCCCGACGGGCCGGTGACGACCGTCATTTCACCGGTGCGCAGATCGAGATCGATATGCTTGAGATTGTGCTGACGTGCTCCGCGAATGCGGATCAGATTGCTGGATGACAATTTGTCTGCCCGTCTGAATGAGTTAGCCAGAGTTCGCGGCGCAGGAAGACTGCGGATGGCTCGCAGGCACGGTGCCCGCGCCGCGATGCGGGCACCGGTACGGCTTGATTTCGACGAGTACTATACTGGATATTTATACAGCCCTCCACGACTATCTGGGTTGACGCTGAGGGAAACAGGCGGCGGTCGACATCCAGCGGCAATGGACGCACGGCGAGCCGGCGGCCTCGCCTCGACGCCAGCTACAGCGGGTCCATTGCATTTGACCGGATAGGAGCGAACTGCCACGGGTCTGTTTCGCGTCAATCCGCCCGGCTGGAGAAATCGACAACGCTTCAGCGGGTGGCGACGCAACAAGCCCCTAGGCCGGCCCGGCGAACTCACCGCGCCGAAGCGGACCAAGCAGCCGCGGATGCGCGGCGGCGCCCGGCCCCATCGGCGGCCAACTTGCCGGCGCAGGGCGTTGGTGCACGGATATGACAATGAAAGGTCAGGGTAATAAACCGGCCCTGAACAATGCGGAGCGGCTTGTGCGGCAAGGCATCAGGGCCGACTAAGTACGGCCGGACGTTGGAATCGAGGAGATGAGCGTCGCGCCGCAAGACGTCCGGTGGCCGTCGAACGCAACCGCGCGGCCATCAATGCGGACATTCTCGTCGCCCTCCGCGATCACGCAATGATCGTGGCCGTTCATCGGACAGGTGCAGCGATCGCCGACACAGGCC